>JANQSK010000531.1 GCA_028284105.1 Anaerolineae bacterium | reverse complement strand
GATTGGATATTGCTCGACACAGAGCATACCCCCAACGAACCTCCCAATTTGCTGTCTCAAATGCAGGCCATGTCGACTGGAACCGCCACGCCTATCATTCGTCCTGCTTGGAATGACCCCGTTTTAATTAAGCGTATTTTGGATATTGGGGGGCACTCCCTGTTGGTGCCCTTTGTGCAAAATGCAGAAGAAGCAAAAGCAGCCGTGGCGGCAACGCGTTATCCCCCAGAGGGCATTCGAGGTGTGACCGGCAGTGGGCGTGGGGCAAAATACGGCCGTATTTCTTCATACCTTCATGAAGCGGCAAATGAGATTGCGGTTCTTGTTCAAATTGAAACAGGAACTGCGCTTAAAAATCTTGAGGCGATTGCCAGTGTTCCTGGGGTGGACGGTGTGTTTATTGGGCCATCTGATTTGTCTGCCTCACTGGGGCATTTGGGGAATCCAAAGCATGAAGATGTGCAGACGGCTTTGAAAACGGCCGTTGATCAGCTCAAAACCCTTGGCAAACCTGCTGGAATCTTGGCGTTTAATCCAGATGATGCTAAGCGATATATTCAGTGGGGATATCGATTTGTGGCTGTAGGGTCAGACTTAGGCGTTCTCAGGACGGGGACAACTGCCTTGGCGGCTTCGTATAGAGATTAGGTTCTGATTAAAAAAGAAACAAAAAGAGTTGGCAAAAAATCTGCCAACTCTTAATAGCACTTAACGTGTCATTTCGAGGGAAGCGATCTTAGAAGTAGGTTTATCAATTGAAACCCAGCGATGAGAAATCGCTCTAAACTTCATGCACCTGAATCCCAATTGGTAAACTAACCAATTGGCCAGAAATCAAAATAAATGAATTTTGTTACAGCGATTTCTCATCGTTTGATAGTTATTCGATAAAGGGTATTTCGAGACACTTCCTTCGAAATGACCAATCTTGCCAAGAATCACGCATATGAAAGTTAGGCATTTATCAAAATTGAATATCAGTTATTTCTTCATCTATCTATCGTTGAATCAACGGTAGATAGATGAAGAAATCTGACGTGCCAGGTTCATCTGGACTTGTAATATTGATAGTGTGATTCGCCATAACAGCGGAGCCCACACCATTATCGGCCGTAACCGTGAAGCTTTTACTGCCTGTACTGTTCCAGGTCACTCTCAATACAGCTTGATTGTCATTGAGGGTTGTTTCGATGGTGTTTAAATCTCCCGTAATGGTGAAATCAATTGGGAGCGATACATCATCGGGGTTCACGGTGATGTTAAATGCGTACTCAATGCCTGTTTTCCCTGTTGTTGGCCCCGAAATGCTAACGCTTGTAGGGGCTTGTTCTGGCAGATAGAGTGTGTCAGACAGCTTGCTGGTAGTGCCTGCGCCAAAGTTGTGAATAACGCCATTTTGGTTGGCCATACTTTGGGTGCGCAACCCTTCATTATCGTTTAGAGGGCGAGATAATGTGGCCGACCAGTTGCCGTTGCCATCAGCTGTTGCTTCACCGAGAAGCTCAAATGATTCAATCCGGCTATCCAAATCATCAGCATACAGATAAATGGTGCAGTTATCACAGTCAGCCGGAATGATGGTTGGACCAGGTAGCACTGCATCATCGCCCTGTGTGCCAGAAACGGCCGTTCCTACAATACTGGTTACTTTGGCTGGATTAAATTGGCGGAGCTCAACAGGAACACCTGGAGAAGCAAAGCGGTAGGCGTGATCGGGGTGGGTGGCTTCATCTGCATCCATAATGATGTTTTTACGAACCGTAATCCATTTGTTGCTGCCCGTTTCAAAACTTTGGGTGATGATGGCTGAGTCAAAGTCTGTGCCATCGTCATTTGGATCAAACCCATTTCGGCTGTGGATAATTCGATTGAACTCTACGACGTGCTCAGTACCCTGTAAGAGCATCCCTTGACCGCAAACACCAACCTCATTGCCATCAGCATCAAGCCCAATAAGATTGTTTGTTACAGTATGATCATCACCAGAAATTTCCATTGCAATTGGCGGCGTGTCATTGGCTGATTGGGGAACGTGCAATCCAGCAATTTGGTTGTTGATGATGGTGTTTTCACTGCCCGTCACCTGAATACCGCGACCGCCATACCATAAGCTGCTGTCATAATCGACTTCGCGAGTACAGTCAATTCCTTTATCAAATGGAGATGGTAATAGCCCCGAAGCATTCATGCCGATGAAGTTGCTATCAATAATATTTTTATCACCACCACTGGTAATTCGAATAGCCCGCTCTGATGCGCCAATAATGAAATTATTTTTGATGACATTGTTATCCGAATCTTCGTTTGGCAAGATGATGCCACCACGCGCCATCGAACGTTCCGCTTGGTCAGAGGCGGTAGATGCTAGCGAAAGACCCATGCCGTCCGCCGTGAGACCCATCCAATTGTTTTGAATGGTGTTTTCTCCTTCATACAGGATGATTTGGCCACCACCGATAAAGCCCAGATTGCGAATGGTATTGCCAGAGGTTCTCACCTCGAGGGAGCGCCCAAAAGTGGCTAGGTTGTCTCGATTGGTGTTGATCATGATCTTGGGCCCATTATTACGGCCGTTTGGTTGCGTATTCCCATCAATCGTCACTTGACCACCGTCTGCAGTGATGTTGTCTCGATCCAGTTCCCAAACGTAGGATTCATCAATCTGGACTTCCCAAACTTGGAGCGTTGAATCATAGTTTGGATCGCTGGTCTCCAAATCAAAAACAATTTGAATGGGGCGATCCCCGTCTGGACGCACACCTGCTTCTAAAATGGCGCGACGTAAGGTACATTTGCCGTCTCCTGCAGGGAAATAAATGGCCCCGCTTGTGTAGCCACAGGTGTGGTTGTCGAAGTTAACGCTGTCGGCCAAATCCTCAGATGAATCAACCACAATCGTTGTGCCACCTCCGGATGGTTCTGCCAGTAGAGTCGATGTTGACGATCCGATGGCCCAACTTGCCATTAAAATCATTAATGTCCAAATGGTGACGACCTTCACATGTTTTCCTTTAAGCATAAAAAAACCTCTTATAAGTCCTTTCGTTTTGCCAAGACGGGACAACAGACATTTTGATACTATTCGATTGATACAAGGTAGGACGACTCAAATAGCAAGGGTGGACGTGTGCCGCAATGAGCAAAACAATTCGATAAATTACACAACTTTTCGACCTACGCTCAACAGGGTAAAGTGAAGGCGATCAAGAAACGATCCAAAACTTTATGGGTTATAAATTTGTGGTTGATAACAAACAGAAAGAAGCTTGGCATATAATGCAAGATTGAAAGGGAAACAGATATGACGATTTTTATTGATGATGTCGCGATTGAGAAAAACGGCAGTTATTACTGTCATCTCATGTCTGACCGGCTTGAGTATGATGAGTTGCATGATTTTGCCGAGCGGATGGGGTTGCCACATTATCGGTTTCATCGTGATCATTACGATGTGGTAGTGGAGTTGCGGGAAACGGCCGTTGATTACGGTGCTATCCTTTGCAAGCCGACGCAACTTGTCAACATTCGACGTGCCAAACGAATAAGGGTTCAATGATTTATTAGGGTATTTGGTGTTTATTGAGTAACGAGGCATTTTAAACAACTGAAATAGTCTGATTTGTAATCCCGATAGTTATCATTTCGATTAGAAATGAACAAATTCTTTCATAATTCTTATTCTTTTTAGTACTTTCGTATTGACATTGTTTTATGAAGGGGTTATCTTTAAATCTGATTTAGAATTATGAGGCAAGAGCACGTTTTCGGATAAAAAAAGGTACGACACCTCCAAATCCTGTAAATATCAGGTCAATTGTTTTAAAGCCCATAAACTCGATTTAAAAAATAAAATTTGAAGGAATTTGAATTATAGTCATAAATATGATCCTCTGGATTGTTTTAGGTCTTTTT
>JANQSK010000500.1 GCA_028284105.1 Anaerolineae bacterium | reverse complement strand
TTGCTCGACTAGTGTGGCCTGGGCAGATTCATTGCTCAAAGTGGCCCAAAAGGAAACATTGGCTGGTGGTTCTTGTCCATTGGCCAACTCGACACCTCGCGCAATGGATTCAGACGGTGTGCTAAAGCTATAAATTAACGCAACCAAATCCCAAATCTCTTCATCAGACAGTGGATTGCTTGAGCCTTCACCGAATAGGGGCATGCCGCGAGATAAACGGCCGTTTCGAATGGTGTTGAATAGCTCAGCTGGAACGGCCGTTTGTCGATAAGCTGGGTCGGCAAAGGCGGTGGGTGGGTTGAGCGATTGTTCAGCTAGCTCCCCATCTCCCATCGCATTGATGCCGTGGCAGTTGGCACAGCGATTTTCAAAAGTGGAGAGCGCGCGCTCAGCGTTGGGAATGGTTGTGGGAACGGGCAGGTCTTGAGCCGCAGAACGGCCGTTTTGCCAAAAGAGGCCACTCATCAAAAAGATAAAGACGAAGATAAAAACAAAGATTGGCTTTTGTGTCACGCAGTGGCCCCTTCTTGAAGATTGAAGCCACATGTGGCGCAAAACTTATCACCTTGTTTGGTGGCAGCACCGCATTCAGGGCAGGGTATTTCTATTCCAGTTGGCTCAATGCCGCGTATCTTGGCGATGGCTGCTTCAATTTTGGCATCGATCTCATCGTCACTCATTGATTTTTGAGGCAAAGATTGTTCGAATTTTCGTAATAATAAAGCCGCATCTTGAACCATGAAGTAACGCTGTTGACGATACTCCGGTTCGGAAACCGTGCCTGTTTCAAATTCAAAATCAAGGGCTTGAATGTCAGCTAGGATTTGATCTTTTTGAGCGAGGAGATCAAGTCTTCTTGAGCGGGGTGTGTCTTCTTGCTCTTTAATAAAAAATGGCCTTGCTAAATATCCGATGAAAATAATAAATAGCGCGACGCTTAATAAGATGGAACCAATGGTCATAATTACAAATTCAATTAACTTTTTTGTAGCCGAGTCGTCCACCAAGCTTATTTGGCGGTAACGGGTAACCAGAGCGATAAGTTTACCCTAGAAGCCTATATTGCGGAATAATTATTCGAGCAAGCTTGAAATGACACCTTCTAATATCTCTTCACTCACTGGGCCAATGATGACTTGGGCAATTTCACCTTCTTTATCTATGAAGAAGGTTTCAGGAATGCCGGTGATCTCATATTTTTCACCGATATCCAAGCCTAAATCAGGGGCGTTAGGATAGGTGATGTTGAACTCGTCCATATACTCAAATGACTTTGGCTCTGTATCGGTCCAAGCCACACCAAGAAAGATGACACCATCGTCTTCATATTTTTCGGCCGTTGCTTGAAGCAGATCGGCTTCAAGGCGACATTCAACGCACCACGATGCCCAAAAATTGAGCACAACAACATTGCCTTGCATTTCACTGAGGTTGGCCTGAGTCGTGTCTTCCCATTCGTAGCCATTGAAGAAGGTCATATCAAAGGTGGGGGCTTCTGCGCCTGCTTCAGGACGCGTGGCCTGACTATCGAGCAAGCCTAAACCAAGGACAACCAACAAAACGGCCGTTATCCCCCAAACGACGAGGGCGCGACCCGAAAATTGCTTACCCATTAGACAACTCCTTTAATTCAGCCTCAATTCGGCTCACAAAGTTGTCGATATCTGGTGCGGCTTGTGGTTTTGTTGGTGTGGATTTGATGCGCTTTTGAGCGACGGGCACAGGCGCTGCAGTTGGGCTAGCGTTTCGGAACTGCTGCATCAGTCGGAAGAAGATAACGCCACCGACGCCAATGGCTAAGATGGGTGAGAGCCATAAGACGAGCGAGAAGCCCTGTCTCGGTGGCTCCGCGAGAACACCGTCCCCATATTGAAACGCAAAGTAGTCGTACACTTCTTGTTTGGACATACCTGAGGCGAGCTGTTCGCGAATAAGCTCACGCCAATCGGCACATGCTTGTGTGGGACAAACATCGAGTGGCGTGCTCTCACAGACGGGGCAGTAGAGCCCCTTCGCGACCTCGTTTACATCATCGTCGGTGACGTTGTCTTGGGCATGCAGGGAAACGGCCGTTGTCATTAAAAGCGCAACGATTATTAAAATCTGGAAAATCGGTTTTTTTCTTATCATAAGATATTAAATGAGACGCTCTAAATGAGCGTCTCTAATAGTAGATGTTAAAAATTGTTAAACGAGCCTGTTGGATAATTGAGCTTGCTAAGAATTGCTAATTGTCAATCTGTTGGTGAAGGTAACGGCCGTTGGCGACGCCTTGTAGATGCCACTGATTTTTTCTCAGCTTCTGGCCATGCCGCAATGAGCGTGCCAATGACAAAAACCAACCCACCAGCCCACACCCAATTGATGAGCGGGTTTAAATAGATTCGGAAGGTGGCTGCATTAACCGACACACCTTCCCAATTCACAACAAGGATATAAAAATCATCAAATATAGTAGAGACGGCTGCAGGAATCGTCATGGGTTGTTGGGTGCGTGTGTACAACTCGGTGCGTGGATTGAGCGTGCGCACATATTCCCCATTTTCAAAAACATCCACAGCGGCTTGTGAAATGATCAAATCATCAGGACCTGGAAATTCAGTCATTCCGTTGAACACCATTTCATACCGACCCAGTGAAATGGATTCACCGCGCTGAAGGCGAATTTGAGTTTCGCTTTGGAAAATTTCAACGCCAATGATGCCGAAGGCCATGATCATCACGCCCATGTGGATCCAATATCCACCATAGCGTCGTCGATTGCGTGCCATCAATGTTGAGAAGGCTTTCCAAGCATTTTCACCGCGCTTCATACGAGCACGCGTGCCTTTCCAAAACTCCAAAAGCGTCAAGATGACAGAGAAGGTAATGACCCAAATGCCAACCAGCCCACCATATTCACGAATGCCATAGACGAGTAAGCCAATGACAAAAAGAGTCGCTGCAAGCGCTGGCCATCGAAGCGGCATGCCAATCCGTTCTGGGCTTGTTTTGTACCACATCGTAAGCGGGGCAACCCCCATCAACAGCACCATTGCACCAAATAGTGGGGCTAATGCTTGTTCATAAACGGGAGGGCCTACAAATGACCGTTCGTTTGTGAAAATCTCAGAAATGATGGGGAAGTTGGTGAGAATAAAAACAATCACCAAAATTGCTATAAAAATAAAGTTGTTGAGCAGAAAAGCAGCTTCTCGCGACAAGAAAGAGTCCAGTGTGTTATCTGTTCTTAAATCGTCGATTCGTTTAAAGAGCCAATAGAGCGATAACACGGTCATGATGCCTAAGAATGCGAAGAAAAATGGACCAACGGCTGACTGTGCAAATGAGTGAACGGATGAAATGATACCGCTCCGCACAATAAAGGTGCCATACACTACGAGCAGATAAGTCAAGATGATGAGCGACATATTCCATACTTTGAAGATGTTGCGCTTTTCTTGAATGATGGCGGAGTGTAAAAAGGCGGTTCCTGCTAGCCAGGGCATAAAAGAGGCATTTTCAACGGGGTCCCAAGCCCAATAGCCACCCCAGCCC
>JANQSK010000465.1 GCA_028284105.1 Anaerolineae bacterium | reverse complement strand
GCCTCATCGTCGCAGCTGCTGGCCCTGATGTTGAAGGTTTCAGCGTTGACCCAACGGGGGGCACTGAGCTGCAAAACATTCACATGTTTGATTTGAACCAAGAATAAGATTGCAGTTTTTCTCAACTTGACAATCTAAGCGTCAGATAATTGAAGAGCCATTGGTCCACTTAAAAAGACCAATGGCTCTTTTTATCATAATTGGTACACTGGGAAAATGTTGCTCACATCTCTCAAAATTCCAAATCAATTGAAGCTTTTTTGGGTTTCATTCTTTTTTCTTTTTGCCATAGCTTGCCAAGATTCGGCATCTTCAGTAACAGAAAATAATGGCTCTGAGACCCCAATCTTATTGCCTACCTTAGCAGCCACACCAAATATTGAACTTACCACGCCCTCTCCTATTTTACCCACACAATCAGTCGACAATTTTACTGAAAAATCCATCACTATTTGCCTGCCCGGCAAGCTCAAGACATTTTATTTGCATGATAATCTGACACCCATAGAAACGGCCGTTTTTGCCACCATCTATGAATCCAACATCACAACATTTTCCTATGATTGGCAAGCCAAAGGCATTGAGCAAATTCCAACCGTTGAAAACGGAGGCGCTCGATTACATACGGTCTTACCAGAAGAAGGGTCACTTATCGTTGATGCGCAAGGGCAGGTTGTGCCTTTGGAGGTGGGAACGGCCGTTATGACACCCAACAATGTAACGGTGATTTATGATGGCTCCCCCATTGAAATGAATCAATTCGTCGTGGATTTCACCTTGAAACCACGTGTGTGGTCTGATGGCATGCCAGTAACGGCCGTTGATTCAGTTTTCAGTTTTGAGCTTGCCCAACGTTCAGTCCCCGAAGCGGATCAACATGTTATTGAACGAACAGAGCGTTATGAAGCAATAGATACGTATGTCATCCGATGGGTTGGCATCCCCGGCTTTATCGACCCAACCTATTTTACCAATGTTTGGCAGCCCCTTCCTCAACATGCCATAAAAGACATTGAGCTATCCCAACTTACGTCTTTATCTCATCTCCCCATCAGTGACGGCCCTTACAAGATCGACGATTGGGGGCAGCATGGGGAATTAATTCTTTCAAAAAACCCATTTTACTATCGCGCAACTGAAGGATATCCAATCATTGACAAAGTGACTTTCCAATTTATTGAAGAATCCAATGAATTATTTGCAAAGTTACTGTCTGGCTCGTGTGATATTGGCACGAGTGATGGTAATTACTTTTTTTCAACTGCCAATGAGGATCAGTTTATAACACGACATTTCATCACAGGAACAATATTTGATCAGCTCGTTTTCAACCTTGAGCCAAACAGACCACCTTGGTTTACAGACCATCGTGTTCGACAGGCATTTGCACACTGTACAGACAGACAATTTATGATCGATCAACTCCTATTTGGCGCATCTGAACTCCAACACACCTATCTTCCAAATACCCATCCACTACTTGAAGGGTCAGAGATTCCAACGTATGAGTTTGATATCAATAGAGGGAATACTTTATTAGATGAGATGGGTTTTGCTGATACAGATGGTGATGGCATTCGGGAATACCCCACGACAAGCCAGAATGAGTTTGCTGGCCAGCCATTTAGCATTATGCTCCACACCACACAAGACAATGAATTAAAACAACAGGTTACCCAAATTATTAAAGAAAATGTGAGGAGCTGCGGTATTGAGGTCTCTTTATTTTATGTGCCTCAAACTGAACTTATGACCCTAAAAGAGCTTGGCGAATTTGACATCTTACTATCATCAAGCCCTATCCAAATGATTCCAAATTGCTCAGCTTATCTCACAAATGATGCAGGTTATTCAAACTCAGCCTTTGAATTAAGCTGTTTATCAGCGAGAGATTCACTATATGGTTCTCATGAATTTACTAAGGCTCATCAAGAGGCTGCTTTTATTTTTGGAAGTGACCTACCCGTATTACCATTATTTCCTCGATTAAAAATAGCTGTTACTCGAAATGATGTTGTTGGATTTACGCTTGATCCCACAATCCACAGTGAATTGCAAAATATCTATATGTTTGATCTCTCCAAGTAACAGATCGTTAATCTTCTATTGCTTTAAACTAAAAACTAAATGAAAATACCTTCTTTATCAGCATCAGTTTAACCACTTGAAATGATCTTCCTCAAAAGGAGAATGCCACATTGAACACAAAACAGATTCGCATTTTTGGCGTCCCTATGGATCTTGGTCAAAATCGGAGAGGCGTCGATATGGGACCAAGTGCAATCCGATATGCTGGCTTGCAAGCACGACTCCAAAAATTAGGCCATGTTGTATTTGATGAAGGCAATATATCCGTTCCGAATCCTGAAGAACAGGTCGCCAGTTCAGGCAAGAATCGGCTTGAAGCGGTAACGGCCGTATGTGGGAATATCTACCAAAAAGCTGAGAAATGTCTTCAAGATAATGAATTTGCTATCTTCTTAGGAGGAGACCACAGCATCAGCATCGGCACCGTCGCTGCAGCAACAAAACAAGAGGAAATTGGGGTTATTTGGGTTGATGCACACGGGGATTTTAATACGCCTGAAACCTCATACACAGGGAACATCCACGGCATGCCCGTTGCTGTGCTTGTTGGGG
>JANQSK010000463.1 GCA_028284105.1 Anaerolineae bacterium | reverse complement strand
ATTTGCTTTGTCTTGCGTGGTCCAATAGTTGGTGTCGGTCATGTTTAACGGCCGTAAAATCTTCTCCTGCAAATAATCTGCCAAAGGCATATCGGCCATCACCTCAATCAAGCGCCCCACAACATCCGTTGCGACGCTGTATCGCCATGCGGTTCCTGGTTGGAAGGCGAGAGGGAGTTCTGCAACCATATCAATAAATTCGTGAAGTTGGCGCATCGGATCAAACAGCTTTGCTTCTTGGTAAAGTTTATCAACAGGGGAATCTGGGAAAAAGCCGTAGGTCATTCCGGCTTGATGGGTGAGCACATGATGGAACGTGATGGGCCAAGCCAGATCTTCTGTGGAACCATCAGCATTCATCACCTTGACATTTTCAAATTGAGGTAAATATTTGGAAATGGGATCAAATAGTTGGAACTTCCCCTGTTCAAATAACATCATCAGGCCCATACTGACAATGGGTTTGGTCATTGAAAATATGCGGAAAATTGAATCTGTTTGCATGGGGGCTTTGGTCGTTAAATTTTGTACGCCCCAACTGTCCAAGTGGACAATTTCTCCGCGTCGGGCTGCTAGGGTGACAATACCAGCAACACGATTGCTGTCCACATAGTGCTGCATTCGTGGGGAGACATGTTCGAGCTGTGCTGATGAGATGCCAACTGATTCAGGGGATGATAACTGCATAAAGAGGTTCCTTTGGTATTTGGTCTGTTGGAAAATTGGTATATGAGTGTTGTATTCGTTTATTTGGCTTCATAATATTTCGAATATCGCCAATATCACTACTTATCATCACACCTTTGCCACAAACAATCCTGTCTCTTTGGTGATAAAAATATGGCCTTTGGTGCCGATTTCATTGTCGAGATAAGCTGTTAATTTTTCAATGACGCCTGCCGGTGGGCTTTGATCGATGCCAATCATAGACATGACGTATCGCACGAGGGGAGCTGATTCTGTGACGAGCAAATTACTTTCATAAATATGGAGATCAACTTGAGAAAAGTGATCTTCTAAAAAGTCGATGCCATTTTCTAAACGAAAGTCCAGCATCCGGTCTTCAAGCGTTTGGAGTCGCGTGCCACTAAGTTCTTCAACATCGTCAAATAGCTCGCGTCCAATTTCACCAAGTTCTTTAAGATGATTGTTCCCATTGGTGGCTGCAATAAAACGGCCGTTTGGTTTCAAAACGCGGGTAACCTCGCCGATTGCTTTTGGAATGTCGGGAACGTGATAGAGCATGTGGTTGGCAATCACTGTGTCAAAGGTGTAATCCTCAAAATCGAGGCTTTCGATATTGAGCGGTTGGAATTCAAAGTGGTGCTCACTGCCGTCTAAGGCTGATTTCGCTTCGGCAACCATCCCATCTGAAAGATCAGTCAAAGTAATGTGGCATCGTTCAGGAATATCATCTAAATTTTCTTGCCACAGCTTTCCAGGTCCACAACCGCACTCTAAAATGCGCTGTCCTGGTTTTAGTTTAAGACGCTCGAATACCCAAGGTTGCCAATCATGCTCTGCTTGCGTGTAATCTTTGTGCAAATTCATCCGTGCAGAGAGGTTTGAGGAATCTTTATATTGGGTGCCGGTTAAATAGCCTTGATCGATCCGTCTATTGTCCATAATTTTTCCCTATATGTGAAAATCAAAAGCTCATTTAAGTACTAAGTAATTTTCAACAAATTTCTTAACTATTTGTTAGCTTGATTTTAGTGGGAATATGAACATGTGGCAAAGCAGGTTAGGGGAGGGAGGTGATTGGATGCTTAGAGATTGGGAGATTGGAGTATTGGCTATCTTGTCACTTTGCCAACATGTCAATCTGCGACTTTGCCACTCTTCAACCATGAAATCTCCATTAATGCCTTTCTCTTCGCTCTACAACTCAATCTCATCCAGCGAAATCAATCCCTGCTTGAGGGCGGCAATGACAGCTTGGGTGCGGTGGGTCATTTGGAGCTTGGAGAGGATGTTGCCAACGTGGGTTTTGATTGTTTCATCGCTGACCACGAGTTCAGCTGCAATTTCACGATTCGTTTTGCCGTGAGCCAATCCACGTAAGACGTTCATTTCTCGTTCTGTGAGATCAGGTGCAACGGCCGTTCCCCTCACCAGCTCCTGCAAAATGTTTCCTGCAATGGTGGGGTCGAGAATGGATTGGCCTTTAGCTGCCGCGCGAACGGCCGTTAATAGCAGGTCAGGATCCGCATCTTTACGCACATAGCCGATTGCCCCCGCGCGTAATGCGGCAATGACACGTGCATCATCGGTATGGGCTGTGAGCACAACCACTTGGGTGTGTGGGGACTGTTCTCGTACCTTTTGGGTTGTCTCAATGCCATCCATCCCCCCAGGCATGAGCAAATCCATAATGACAACATCGGGCAGGAGGCTTTCAAGCATTTCCAAACAGGCTTCACCACTGGCAGCTTCGCCGATAACGGCCGTATCGTCAAACGACTCCAAATAGGTGCGAATCCCTTTGCGGACAACGGTATGATCATCAACGAGAAGTAAGCGAATTTGAGACATAAGATTAAAAAGACATCGTAAATCTATCAAATCAATATTGCAAGCAATTGTTAGACCTAGATTTACGATGTCATTTGAGGCGTTTACGATTGCAATAGGCGGCGTTCTTGCCAGACGGCACTTAATTTTAAAACCATGATGACAATCCCCATGATAATGAGGGCAAACACAAAGTAGCTCAGGAGACCAACGACATTGAGTTGATACATCTGGCTGATAAGCTCTGTTTCTACGATGGGGTCAGCTGTTTGGCTTGGTGCGAGAACAGGAATCGCTCGGGTGACTGTCGTTGCTAACCCAAACCCAATAATCAAAACGGGCAGCTGAGGAATAATAAAGGCGAGCAGGGAGGGTAGTGTAGCGCCAAAAGCAACGGCCAATCTTGTTTTTGCTCCAGATGTTTGTTCCTTGGGAGACAGTTGACTGTCACGCCGATTCAAAACAAATCCGCTTATTGCCCCCAGGAGCCCAAGGGATGCGCCCAGTTCAATTCGACCAAAAAGCAGAAGCACAAAAGGAATAACGGCCGTTCCCCTCAAGAGCCATTCTCCAACAGGTGAAAATTGAGGCCATCGAGATGGAAAAGCACGTTCCTCTCTAATGATTATAGTCACCACAACCAAGCTAACGAGTGAATTGATCCCCATAATTATTTGAAGCCAGAGGGCATTTTCAAAGAGGGGTAGGACAAAAAAGGGAAGTGCTACTGTGACAAGTAAGGTCGTATAGGCTTGAATAAGATGCTCTTTGCGCTGACGAGGTGTTTGGCTTTTGGGGAGCGTGTATAGGTAGGAAACGGCCGTTGTT
>JANQSK010000458.1 GCA_028284105.1 Anaerolineae bacterium | reverse complement strand
TGATAGTGCGCTGACCAAAAGCCACGGCTCCGGCCAATGATATTCTCGATTGTTCGGGATTGGGATTCGTGTATCCCCATAGACGTGCCTCTAGCGAGGGGCGTCCTAGCTAAATCTTCATGTGTGCCTTGCTCATACATTGCATGACCTGATTCATGAAGCGTGCCAAACAAAGCGGCATTAATGAAATTTGGATACCATCGGGTGGTGATTCGAGCGTCATTGCGACTAAAGCTTGTTGCAAAGGGATGCACAACAGTGCCAATATGCCCTCTTTCAAAATCATAGCCGACAGCTGTTGCAATGTACCGGGCAAACTCTTTTTGTTTGGCAATATCGAATGGTTGATGAAGCAGGGCATCATCAACGGCCGTTCCCCGTTCTTCAATTGCCTCACGTAAAGGAACTGTTGCTTTTTTGGTTGCGTCGAAAATAGCACGCACCTCAGCCGTTTTCATACCGAGTTCAAACTTATCGAGCAACGCGTCATATTTTTCGTCTTCATACCCATAATAGTCAGCAAGTTCTTGACAAAGGTCAATCACGGTTGCGAGATGCGGTTCAAAATGGGCAAAATCATTATCTTCACGTGCTTTGGCCCAAGCTGATTTAGCAGCACCACCAGCTTGGCTAGCTCGTTTGACGTAATCCGCTGGTAATTTTTTCGCATTATCATAGGTACGTTTGAGATAGTGAAGCAGCCGAAGCTCAATACTATCCGTATTTGCATCCTTCATTTCAACAAGGGCATTATTAATTAAATCACCGTATTCATCAGATGTGGCTTTTTGATGATGTATTTTTCGCAGTGTGGTGATTTGTTGAATTCGAGCTGGCATCCCCTTTTTAGGCATATTCGTTTCTTGATCCCAAGAAAGAACACCTTCAGCTTTTTGAATGTCATGTAACTCATAAACCATAGTTAGTAATTGATCAAAATGTGTACCCATTAAACGCCTCATTTTATTAAGTTTGATTGATGAATTATAGCCATGCCCTGCTCTGTTTCAATCAAAATGAGTAATCTAAAGTAATATTTCGAAAAACTGAATAAAATCTGTGCAAAATATTGACAAAAATATTATAGAGTTGTATACTAACTTTGGATTAGTACGCAAATTTATCGATTATGGTGGATTTCTAATCATAAAAGATTGAACTAACTCCTTATTTGTTATTAGGAATAAATAGCAGATGAGAAATACACTTTTATTTATTCAACCTTTCATATAACTAATGATAGGTGAAGAGCTATATAGCTTTTAGTCTTTGTGAATCGCATGGAGCAGTTACTCTAATTTAGTTGCGGTTTATATCTTTAATTAGGCATAAGATGGAAAATTACGACGAAACACCAGCGTTTAACTTGAAAGTTGTTGTTAAAGAAACTGGGGTCAAACCTGACACCCTTCGCGCTTGGGAGCGTCGATACGGCCTACCTGTACCACAGCGAACGGATGGTGGACATCGCCTCTATTCACAGAATGATATTGAAACCATTAAATGGTTGCTGGCACGACAGTCTGAGGGAATGAGCATTAGCCACGCTGTTAAATTGTGGCGTAGCTTAGAAGTTCAAGGCCGAGATCCGATAGTTGAATTAGGTGATACGGCGGAACCCGAATTGAAGGTTCCAGAGTATGCTGCTGGACCAGCTCTTGATGAACTTCGTAATGCATGGATTCAAGCTTGTTTGAATTTTGATGAAAGTCGTGCGGAAAATATTTTGACACAGGCCTTTGCTTTGTACTCTCCAATTTCTGCTTGTATTGAGCTTCTTCAAAAAGGGCTCTCGCAAATTGGTATGCAGTGGTATAACGACGAGGCGAGCGTTCAGCAAGAGCATTTTGCGTCTGCATTGGCGATGCGGCGTCTCAATTCATTGGTTGCCGCTGCGCCTCCGCCAACCAAAAACGGCCGTATTTTGATCGGATGTCCTCCGCATGAGGATCACACATTCGCGCCCCTGTTGTTAACATTGATGTTGCGCTATCGTGGCTGGGAATTGCTCTATCTTGGAGCAAATGTTCCTATGGCTCGTTTTGAGGCAACGATTCAATCGATTAACCCACATTTAATTATTTTGACGGCACAGACATTACATACGGCCGCCACCTTAGCAGAAGTATCTGATGCAATTCAAAATCAAGATGTTCCTCTCGCATTTGGCGGTAGTATCTTTAATCGCGTTCCTGAACTTCAAAATAGAATTTATGGGCACTATTTAGGAACGGATTTTATTAAAGCACTCGATGCAGTAGAAAATATTTTCACGAACAAACAAAAGCCGCACTCAGTTGCAAAGGTTCCTGAGATTTATCAAACTGCACTCAAACATTATCAAAATGAACAAGCCATGATCGAAGCCAAGACGTGGCAGCTATTGCAAAAAAGCGGTATGCCTTACGAACATTTTGTAAATGCCAACATTCACCTTTCTCGCGATGTCATTGCATCCTTGACCTTTGGGGATATGCGGTTTATTGAGGCAGAGATTGCTTGGGTGGAAAAACTATTAGTCAATTACAATATGCCACCTATGCTTTTGAAGCAATACCTTGAGTCTTATTACAAGACATTGTCCTCCCATCTCGATAGCGAGGTAGCAGCACCAATTATTGAGTGGCTTGGCAAAATTAGTAGAGAGTTGTAAATGGCAGCCATTTGGTGGATCCGTCGGGATCTACGACTAATTGATAATCAAGCCTTAGAAGAGGCATTAAAAATGGGTACATCCGTTGTACCCATTTTTATTTTGGATCCCTTTTTTCAAAAATCCAGCTATGTAGGGTCAAAGCGTTGGCAATTTTTGTACCATGGATTGCAATTGCTTCGTCAAGATTTAGAGGAATTAGGGAGCCGACTTATTCTTCGCTCAGGTTTACCAGAAACAATATTATTGAATTTGGTGAAAGAGGTTGGGGCAACGGCCGTATTTGCAGAAGAAGATTATTCCCCCTATGCGCGAAAGCGGGATGCCCAACTTCAATCGATCCTACCATTAACGCTTGTATCTGGTTTGACCTATCATCACCCTACCGACGTATTAAAAAAAGATGGCACACCTTATACCGTCTTTACACCGTATAAAAGACGCTGGCTAGAACGGCCGTTACCTCGCCGAAATCACTTAGCGTCGATACCATCACAGTTGCCCTCTTGCCCAAATATTGCTTCAGAAGCGATTCCAAGCCACTCTCCGTTAAGCTATTTCCCAGCTGGGGAAGCGGAAGCACAGCAGCGATTAGACACGTTTCGGGATAATTTGATGAAGCGATATGGGTCCCTTCGGGATTATCCTGGAACCGTCGGCACATCAGGATTGTCACCGTATTTGCGATTTGGGATGTTATCTTCACGGGAAGCCATCGTAACGGCCGTTGAGACGCGAGCAAAAGCAAAATCAGAAACGGCCGTAGAGTCAGTTCAAACTTGGTTAGATGAGTTGATTTGGCGTGAGTTTTATCAATCAATCATTTACCATTTCCCTCACGTTACGAAAGGCAGTTTTCGACCCGTTTACGACAAGATTCAATGGCGTAATGATCCCGCAGAATTTGAAGCTTGGTGCCAAGGGCAAACTGGATATCCCATCGTAGATGCTGCCATGCGTCAGCTAAGTCAAACGGGTTGGATGCACAATAGGGCTCGCATGATCGTGGCCTCTTTCTTGGTCAAAGATTTATTAATTGATTGGCGATGGGGAGAAAAATGGTTTATGCAGCAGCTGGTTGATGGTGATCCAGCCGCTAATAATGGGGGATGGCAGTGGGCGGCTGGCACAGGGACCGATGCTGCTCCTTATTTTCGCATATTCAATCCGGTGTCTCAAAGCAAAAAATTTGATCCTGAGGGGAAATACATTCGAGAATTTGTTCCTGAATTAAATGGCTATCCAGATAAAGAGATTCATTCCCCTGAACTAACCCCACCCCTGTTGCAAAAGCGATATGGCGCGACTATTGGGCAAGATTATCCTCACCCTATCGTGAATCATAAAGAGGCACGCTTACGGACTTTAGACGCGTATAAAACAGCCAAAGAAGCTGTTGCCCCTGAATAATTGATCACAAAATCTAAATCAACGAAGATGACCCTCTCTATAAAGCTATAGTTTAGTTTGGCGATATTGTTTTGGTGACATCCCCACAATTTTTTTAAAAAGCCTTGAAAAATAATAGGCATCCTCGTACCCTAACGCCCGACTAATTTCTTTGACCATCATGTCAGAGGCAGCTAGTAACTCTGTTGCATGCTGGATTTTCAATCTTATAAAGTAATCGATAGGCGCATATCCTGTTTTTTGATGGAATTGCCGAGAAAAGTGAGACGGGGAGAGATTTGCTTGTTTTGCAAAAGTAGAGACCGTGTAATTCTTATCTAAATTACGATGCATAAACTGGAGAATTGCCTCAATATTTAGACCTTTCTCCGTTGGTGATGTAAGTGTATTTTGCAAGGCGATGCGGCTTAGAATTTGTCGAAGCGTAGATGCATTATTGAGTAGAAATGTTTCACTATATCCAAGTTGACATAAATCATATATTTGGTGGAATAGTTGGATAATGGACAATTGCTCGCCAATGGTCAATATTGGATTTTGGACTGTGATGTTGAGGAGGTTGAGAAAAACTGCCGTTTCTTCACCTTCAAAATGAACCCAATGAATTGTCCATGACGCTTCATCATCTGTACCATAAGCGTGGGGTTGCTCCGGCAATACAAAAAAGAGTTGTCCTGCTGAGATAGTCCATCTTTGTCCATATGATTCAAACCAGCCAACACCTTTTGTACAATAAATGAGGATAGTTTCGTTGGGAACCCCTGACTTGCGATGGGTTACATGGCCGTTGAAACGGGGGAAATAGCCAGCTCTGCAGACAAAAAGCCTTTTGAGGAGCGCATTATTTCTTTGCTGATTTAAAATTTCATCTGGGAATGCAAAATGAGACCCATTTTTTGGTTTATAACTTTGTTCCATAAAAAAGCATCATAATCCATTGAAGCCATTAAATTCTCCATTCAAATATAAATGAGTTCGCATTACAATCAAAGAAATTGAGATGGAGGTCAATGATGGATGAGAAAATAAAACGTGATGGTTCGCCTTCACAAGAAGATATTGAATTTTTCCAAACCAATGGTTACGTGGTAGTTCGTGGCCTGTTTTCAAAAGAAGAGATCGAGTTTTACAAAACACATTTTGAAGAGATTCGTCAAAAAGAGACGGTGCGTCAATTTGTTGATTTTGGGGAACCTGACTTTGAGAAAATGGATCCTCTGAAAGTCTACCCTCGAATTATGCAGCCCCATCGACGAGATGAAGCAAGCCTTAACTGGTTAACCGATGAACGTTTAAATCGGGCAATGACTTCATTTCTAGGGGAAGAGCCATTTGCAGTGCAAACAATGTTTTACTTCAAACCACCAGGGGCTCGGGGGCAAGCTTTGCATCAAGACCAATATTATCTGCGTGTCCAGCCAGGTACATGCATTGCTGCGTGGATGGCTGTCGATGACTGCACCGCTGACAATGGCTGCTTGAGAGTTGTGCCCGGCAGTCACGATTGGCCCTTGCTGTGCCTAACAGAGGCTGACACCGAAGCAAGCTTTACGGATGTGACCGTTGAATTACCTGAAGGTGTTTCAGATATGCCAGTTGAAATGGAAGCGGGTGATGTGCTCTTTTTCAATGGTCAAATTGTGCACGGTAGCTTACCAAACAGCACCACGGATCAATTTCGCCGGTCATTGATAGGTCACTACATAGTCGGTGAAGCTGAGAAAGTTTATGAATGGTATCATCCTGTTTTGCGCATGGACGGAACGGCCGTTGAAATGGGGACCAGTGAGGTCGGTGGAACCTGTGGTGTTTGGGTTGATACCGAGGGGAATCAAGCTTTGGAGTTACAAACCGAAATTGTGAACGAAGCTATTTTTGGGAAAAAATAATACAAGATGGTGGCGCAGTCCAGTGCGCCACCACTGAACTTACCTTTAACGGCGTCTACCAAGCAATCGTAATAAAAAGAGAAATAGGTTAATAAAGTCTAGATAAAGTCGCAATGAGCCGAGAATGCTAGCTTTCAACACAAGGTCTTGCTGTCCTGCCGAGGCAAGTGCAATTGTTTGCTGTTTAATCTTTTGAGTATCATAAACAGTCAGCCCCAAGAAAAGTAATATCCCTGCATAGGTAATAATCCAATCTAATGTGCTGCTGGCGAAGAAGAAGTTGGCCACAGAAGCGATGATGAGTGCAATTAATCCACCAAACAAGACGTTGCGCCATTTGCTTAAATCTTCTTTTGTCACAAAGCCAATAAATGACATGACGCAGAAAAACACGGCCGTTACCGAAAACGCCAGCGTAATGGTTGAGGCTGTGTAGATCAAGAAAATCACAGCCATTGTGATCCCATTAATGCCTGCGTAAATAAAAAAGACCGTCAATCCTGTACCAACTGACATTTGCATAATTCGTCTCGAGAGATAGATAACGAGCCCAATCTCGACTAGAAACAAGCCAAAGTAAGTGATGTTGCTTGAAAGAATAAGTCGAAGCAGTGGTGTGAAGGATAGCGTTAAAAATGCAGTGAACGCAGTGAGTAAAAGCCCCAGCCCCATCCACAGG
>JANQSK010000453.1 GCA_028284105.1 Anaerolineae bacterium | reverse complement strand
AAGCCAGCTCGCCATCTGCTCGAATACACCACCAATCATCATCAAATGGAATCGTTTCAGGAATCATTTTTCTTGGACAGATGATGGAATATTCATCTGAAGTTTGCGCCAGAAAGAAAACGGCCGTTTCACTCAGCCAGACTGGGAAAGGTTGAGGTGGTTCAAGTTTTAACACACCAAAAATGTCAGGCAAGATTTTGAGGTTCATAACATCTGATTTTAGCACAGGAGAAGTGACAGTAAACTATAGTCAACCCCCATTTCCTGCTCCCTATTCCCTTCAAAAAGTCCAATGGTTTGCGCCAATTATCCACTTCATAACTTCTTCATAGTTCAACCATATTTTCTAAATAGCTCCCCATTATTCTCTTTTTAGACGAGCACTTCATCAATTCACAGGAGCATGAAATGACCATTCGATTAAGTTGGCAACATATTCACAATGAGCATGAAAGCGGAGAAACATTTGTCGATTTTCCAATGAATATTGGACGTGCAGAAGATAACGATCTGGTTATTGGCACGATAAATGACGGTATTTCCAGACTACATGTGCATATCAAAATGGAAGATGGCGCACCTGTTCTTCAAGATTGTGGCAGCACCAATGGTATTTATGTCAACCGCGTTCGTGTTTATCGAATGCCACTGACAGACGGCATGACCTTCTTAATGGGTATTTATCGTTTTCAAGTTTCGATGATGGTGCAGTGTCAAAAAGAGAGATGTCAAAAGATGGTCAGTAGCTGTGCAAAAACGTGCCCTTGGTGCGGGCAATTTATGGCAGATGCAGTCACCAGCTTTGCACCCGTAGGAATCGGTGATTGGTAATTGAGACTTATTCTGCAGATGCAAAATGAGTGAGCAATTTGACGAATAAGAAAGGCAAGAGCAAGACAATGAAAATAAAAATCGCATGGAAAGACCCCGTTCAAGGGGAAATGAATGAATACAAAGGCGAATTACCCATCACAATTGGGCGAACTGGGTCTCAAGCGATGGTGATTTTAGACAGTGGGTTTGTCTCTACAAACCATGCTTACCTCAAAAAAGAAGGTGAGCAGCTGATATTGATGGATTTGGGCAGTCGAAACGGCACGGCCGTTAATAACACGCCTATTCATCACCCCACCGAAATCGGTGAGCAAGACAGCATTCAAATTGGTCCTTATACGTTGAAAGTGACCATTTTGGAACGGGCGGAGCCAGTTGGCAAACGGCCGTATTCCACTCCTGCGCAATCTTTTCCACCCCCAATATTTAATGATGACGAAGTGGTGTCGATAAAGGATTTACAGGCGGATACGGCCGTTGAGGAAACGACCTATTTGGCAATTGGTGGCGGCTTAGGCAGCTTTACTTGGGTTGATCATCTGCGCATCTTTGGTGTGCCAGCGAGTGATATTGTGTCAATTGGCTTTGAAGAAAAACCATACGGCCGTTACAAGCGACTGTGTGAAAACTCCCAAATTCCTGCCCATGAGCGGTTGCGGTCAAACTCTGACTCCTGTCCCGACAATATTTGGGGCTGGCCAGGGTATGGCGTGCGCGAAATGTGGCACAGTACACGCTCCGGACAGCTCGGGAATGCAGCCAAAGTAGGCTGGAAATTGTTCAACGAACCGCTCATCGAAACGTACACTCCAAAATCGGGCAATGTGTTTGATTCGATAGACCGTGAAGCAGAACGAATTGGCTGGTCCAACATGTGGCGGAAAGGGCGTGTTCGCACGATCCGCAAAACGGATAACGGCCGTTATGCTATCGCCTACACCCACATGCCTAAAGAGGGCCCTAAGCAACATCGCGTCATCGTCGCCGAATATATCCATTTGGCGGTTGGCTACCCCGGTGTGCGCTTTTTGCCAGATTTACAAAGCTATCGCGAAAACACCGGTGACTTTAACAAAGTCGTCAACGCGTACGAACCCCATGAGCATGTGTATGACACGCTTCGTGAACGGGGTGGGGTGGTTATGATTCGCGGCAGGGGCATTGTGGCATCCCGAATCTTGCAGCGCATCTACGAAACCCGTCAACAGACAAGTCAGCGCATTGGGGTGTTGCATCTGATGCGAACACCCAACGGCGAAGGCAATCAATACAATGGGGCGCAACGCATTGTTGATAATCATTGGGAGTTCCAGCCTTTTAATTGGCCAAAAGCAGCGTGGGGGGGTGACCTTCGCGAAGTGCTGGCCGACGCCTCTGGGGATGATTTGCGGTCGCTGTACTCACAATGGGGTGGCACAACCACGGCTGATCGTGTTGACTGGCGCGAGATGGTTGAAGAAGGTCTGCAAGCTGGCTGGTATGAGATTCAGTTTGGGGATGTGGATTGGGTTGAACAGGATCGCAACGGCCGTTTAACCCTTAATCTCCAAGGCAAAGGCAACATCGAACGGGAAACAACCCTCTCGGCAGATTTCATTATTGATGCAACGGGACTCGATTCAAATGTACGTTCCAATGCGCTCTTGAATGATTTGATTGACACGTATGATTTGCCGCTCAACAGTCAGGGCCGCTTTGAAATTAACCCCTGTTTTGAACTTGAAATGATGCGGAATGGAAACGGCCGTGTTTATGCCAGTGGTGTGATTACCTTG
>JANQSK010000440.1 GCA_028284105.1 Anaerolineae bacterium | reverse complement strand
TTCATGAAAGCTAATCAAGTGAGCTTATATGCTGGCTCGTGTTTCGTTTGCCGGAAAGTTATATTGAATTTGTGCGTCAGTTGGGAAATGGTGACTTTTCTGCTGGATTGCGAAAGTTGATTGAAGAGAAGATAGGGAAGTAAGTGGCTGAATGTTGTGTGGTATGATGTTTGGGTGAGGAGTGGGTTTTGTTCAACATGGGTTATGCGGCGGCTTACCAATCGGTTTTTGAAGGTTGCGTTTGACCGCGCCGCATCAATCCTATTACGTTAGGCATTAAAATCGATCTAAAATGAAATACCTACTACCTTTTTTCCTCAGTTTATTAGTAACAGCCATAGTAGCTTGCTCAACATCTGTTTCTCAATCCACCCAATCAACAAATAATGACCAATATGATTTCCTGATTTCTTTACCAAAAGAATCCTGGCAATCTCATTTTCCCGATTTAGATGGCGAAGTAAATATTTTCAAAACGAATCAAGAAAATTCAAAATTGCAGCCCATCGTCACTGGTTTAAACGGATTCAATTTTATTCTGGAATTGTCTCCCAATGGGGATAAGATGCTTGTCGCTTCCTACGATTTATCAGAAACCATTGACCCAACTTTGACTGGCAGCTTATTTGTGATGGGATTAGATGGAACAGAGGCAGTTAAATTATCAGATAACTTCACTTATTACCCATCACCAGTTATCTCTGGCGCATTGTGGCTATCCAACGATGAAGTTGCCTTTATTTCTGGGCCAATCGGTAGCACTTATATTCACACCATACATACCGATGGGCATAATGAAGTTACACGAACATCCTTAAATCAGTTTAATCCTCGCTTATCACCATTTCGTTTGCTTGCCTTTCAAGAAGGGAAAGAGCTTTATTGGCAAAATGGAAATATTGGCTCAGACACAGCA
Organism: Anaerolineae bacterium; assembly: GCA_028284105.1. Taxonomy (GTDB): domain Bacteria; phylum Chloroflexota; class Anaerolineae; order Promineifilales; family Promineifilaceae; genus QQUD01. The sequence continues at coordinate 1,844 of JANQSK010000440.1, read as the reverse complement.
GAAATTTCAATTTTCCCAATGCGATCTGAGATTGATGGCAAAAACTTGATTAGCTTGCAAACAATAGATGAGACTGCTTTACAATGGGGAATTGCACCATCTGGAAATCTTATCGCTTGGGGAAAAGACGTTATTACAAAGGAATTTGTTCAAGTTGATCAGCTTCATTTGGATTTAGAACCCAAAATGTTTCAATGGTCACCAAATGGAGATAAGCTCTTCATACAAGCCTGTTCTGAAAATAGTTGCTCCGACACAATCTCTCACCATATCTGGCAACCCGAGATTATCAACTTCCAAGATTTACCGATCAATTCAACATCTGAGAATATTATTGACCTCTCGATAAACTCAAAAATTGAATGGGCAGTTTGGTCTCCTGATCAAACACAATTATTAGTGTATATTCCAGATGGAGGAACAAGTACAAAAGATCATCCTTTTCAGGTGCTAAACCTTGATACATTAGAAATGTCACCGGTTTTCGAAGGTTTAAATCTTGATAGCATCTCATATTCTTACGTGCAATGGTTAAAAAATGAAGGAAAAGAATAGTTCCTACATCAACTCCATGGCTAACAATGCTTGCAACGGAGCAGCGAGCGATGGGCTCGTCCAAGGTTTCACGTTTGGCAAAGGCAATCGCTCGGCCCGCCGCCCACTGAAGCAAGCGTTAGTTTCAAAAAAGAAAAATATAAGATTGTTAAGGTACGAAGCTACTGCATTGCGGTAGCTTTTTTGTTATCAGTTCAAGGTTTAGTGACGTAGAGAAGTGTTTTGTAGAGCGTGTGATTGTTGGCTGGAGTCCAGGATTGGGTGACGTAGAGAAGGCGTTTGGTTTGTTTGTTGCAGGAGTTACAAGTTATGAGAATTAACGGTTCACTGATAGGCATGATTAGCTCCTTTGTGGGTTCCCCCCCACCCTATTGGCTTCTATAGCTAGCGTCTTCTAGCGTTTGCTCTTCGTCGTTGATTGTGTAGTTGGATGTGTGGCGGCAGGTGCCAGCGACCCGATAGGCGAGGCAGTAGCAAGCGTCTTCGTCGAGGCCGTAGTCATGGTAAGCGACATTGAAGAGTAAGTCGGCTTCGGTGAAGGTTGGGACGAATTGGGATAGGTAATTGTTGAGAGTCCAGTCAGAGGATTGCCGTAAGCTGAAAAGTACCCCAGTATTGTAGTGGAGATTGTAATATTTTGGCGGTATGCTAGGAGCAGGAGGGTGCGAGAAGTTGCCTGTTTGGAATGATGGATGAGCCACCCTCTAAAGAGGTTTTGATGAATAGGAATGGAGTGAGCGGACGGGTTTTTCTGTTAGGTGGATTGTTGTTGGGGGCATTGTTGGCAACAGTTGTGTTGCTTCACACCCTGTCGCATCCCTTAAGCGTTAAGGCGGCCCCAGCCACAGTGGTTGGTGGCAACATCATCCAGAACACCACTTGGACAAGTGCCAACAGCCCCTACATATTAACCGACACCTTGGAAATAACATCTGGAATTACCTTAACCATAGAGCCAGGTGTCACGATTATGACACCAGATCAAGAAGGGTTTGTGGTGCGCGGAAATTTGAAAGCACTTGGTACGCTAGTGAATCCCATAACCTTTACGTCTGTCAATACGATGATAGGAGGGTGGGACGGCATGTTTTTTCGTGGAGATGGGCGGAGTCATCTTTCTAACGTGGTAATTGAGAAAGCAAAAGATGGTTTGGGTATAAGTTATTCACATTCAACTGGATACGTCTTGATTGAAAACAGTCGTATACATAATAATCAAACATACCCTATCTCTATTGATGTTGATACTTTGCATCAACTTGAGTTGAACAATGTTACATTCGCCAATA
>JANQSK010000431.1 GCA_028284105.1 Anaerolineae bacterium | reverse complement strand
GCATCATACCCATAAACGGCTTCACCCATCAGCTTTTCTTTAAAATCAATGCGCTGTACAGATTTACCGATATAACGGAAGTTTGATTGATCTTTGAGTGGAATATCTTCGGGAACTTCAAGCGAATTGATATCAACTTTTGAAATGATGTCGCCGTAGGTAACGCGATTTTCAGGAACGGCCGTTACCCAAATCTCGCCATCAGCTACGCTGAGCGCACTCATTGCCACACCGAATTGAGTGGCAGCCTCTTGCTTGAGCGTTTCTCGTAGAGCGGCGGCGGCTTCACGAACCGGCATATAGGTGGTGGTGATAGCGTCACTGTTCCCTGTTTGGGAAGCTTGCCCAAAGCCATGGAGCGAACTGGCTTGAAGAATGTCCATCTGTTCCATGCTGACTTCGAGTTCTTCAGCCGCGATTTGGCTAATGGTGGTGTGAACCCCCGTCCCCATTTCAACTTTCGGCACAAAAAAGCGGACACGATTGTCAGCTGTAATTTCAAACCAGGTGCTAGGAACGTTAGTGACTGAGCCAAATGCGCCGTTGCCGCTATCTACCATTTCGCCCATAAATTCATAGAGTCTTGGACGACCGGCGGCGACCCCAATCGCAAGGGTGGCGGTTGTGGCACCTAATCCGATTAAGAAGCCACGACGCGTGACGCGCCAGCGACGGCCTTTGCGTTCTTTTTCGCTCATGCGGCCTCCTTGTTTTGTTCAGCAATAATGGTGGCAGCGTCAGAAACGGCCGTTTTGATACGATAATAACAACCGCAACGACAGTAGTTATTGCCCATCGCTTCTACGATTTCATCATCAGAAGGATTGCTGTTTTCAGCAAGGAAGGCGGTTGCCGTCATCATTTGACCACTCATACACCAGCTACATTGAGGTACCTGATTATCGATAAATGCTTGTTGAACGGGATGGAGTTCAACAGAGCCATCTTCATTCTTTGTAGCTAATCCCTCAACGGTGCGAATTTCACCGTCTACTTCATTGAGGGGAGTAATGCATGAGCGCACCGCTTTGCCGTTGATGTTTACGGTGCAAGAGCCGCAGATACCGACGCCGCAGCCAAACTTGGTGCCAATGAGACCGAGTTCATCACGCAGTGTCCATAGCAAAACCCGGCTAGGGCTATCTGGGACATCGTATTCTTGTCCATTAATTGTGAGTTTCATAGGTATACAATTCCTGTGCGAAATGTTAATTTGAGTGGATATTACCACATTTTGTCCATGTATTGCACATATTTAATCCAGATTCACCATTTACTTATATTTGATACACGAGAGAAAGATTACATGGGATGTGCTGCATGATGCTTCATCCGCTATCATCCAATTTATGCACGTTGGTTTAGTAATTTATGGGTCGTTGGATACAGTTTCTGGCGGGTATTTATATGATCGCAAGCTGGTGGCCTTTTTGGAAGCAAAGGGGCACACCGTGGAGATTTTCTCGCTCCCATGGCGCAGCTATGGGGCTCATTTGGGTGACAATGTGTCAACCTCTCTTCTCCAGCGCCTTATCGATGCCCCTCTGGACCTATTGCTTCAAGATGAATTGAATCATCCATCACTGTTTTGGCTAAACGGCCGTTTAAAACCCCGTGTCACTTATCCCATTATTTCAATCGTGCATCATTTGCGTATTGATGAGCAGCATCCTACCTTGTGGCGCCCGCTTTACCGAACGATTGAAAAACGATACCTTCAGTCAGTTGATGGCTTTGTCTTTAACAGTCATACGACCCAAAAAGGGGTACATCAATTAGCTGGAGACAAACGGCCGTTTGTGGTTGCGCAACCGGCAGGCGATCGCTTTGCACCATTGAGTAAAACGGCCGTTTTGCAAAAAGCACAACAGGCGGGACCGATCAGATTGCTTTTTGTGGGCAATGTCATGCAGCGAAAAGGGCTGCACACCCTTATCCAAGCGCTGGGGCAGATTTGCACCTCTGAATGGACGCTCGATGTGGTGGGGAGCCTAGAGATAGAACCGGTCTATGCCAATCGGTGGTTGAAACAAGAAGCCGTAGACCTTGGAATCCAAGCGCAAATTACGGTGCATGCACAGGTGGATGATACGCAGTTAGAAGCCCTATATGCACAAAGCCACGTTCTTGTAGTTCCCTCGCAATATGAAGGATTTGGGATCGTCTATTTGGAAGGGATGGCCTTTGGCTGTCCAGCGATCGCATCCACAGCGGGTGCCGCCAGTGAGATTGTGTCACATGGTCAGAACGGTTTTTTAATTGATCCTGACTGTGTCCCTTCCTTAATGCAATCGCTTCAAACTGTCATTGATGATAGGTCACAACTTGCCACACTTTCCACCAATGCCCTACAGCATTTTCTGAGCCACCCCACATGGGACGACAGCATGGCAACTATTGAGCAATTCCTTTCCGATCGTTTTTAGATCGTTTGGCCTATAGACTGTCATTGTGTGAGTGTGTTGTCAATTGCGCTAAGCACTTAGTTCATCAGAGCTTAGCGCAATTGACCCTTAAAATCTCTCTCAGGTTGCCTCAAATTGGGGATTTGAGAGAGAAGGTGGCTTAAATAAATGACAGAACATCAAATAAAAACAACCGTTGAAAAACCGAAGTCTGGGCTTTTTACAGGCTTAAAAGAGTATTTAGATGAAAGCTTTTTGCCATTGGGTTTTGAACGACATGATGGCGATTTGGGCCGAATGGGAAACCTCGCTGGGGCAAACTACATTTGGGAAAAAGACGGCCGTACCATCAAAGTCCACTGTTCACGACGTTCTAGAACTCGGTATGCTGGCGAAATCCGATATTACAAATATGTCGGTCATTCCCTCTCTTTCACCATCTCAACATCGGTTAAAACACGACTCAATGTTGTGTTTGGCAGCGGTATTTCAATGAAAGTCAATCAGATGGTGAGCAATTGGAAAAAGTTTGCCCATCTTGATGATCTCGAAACCATGGACCATTTGGATACGTTTGCGATTGATGGCCCTTGGGCACGATCGTTTTTCAGCGATACGGCAGTAAGGCAAGCTATTACGACCCTCATGCCTCCTACCAACAGTTACCGTTCAGCCCGTTTTGGCTTCACACCCAACAGCGGTGGCTTCTTGGTCCAAATGAATATTCGCGACATTACCCCAGATAAAGTGCGCGATTTTTTCAATGCCATTAATGTTTTGATGGACGCGGCTGAAGCAAATTTGCCAATGGATGAAGTAGAGCCTTCTTGGATGGAACAACAACCCCCAAGGACAGTGGCTGCCATTTGGGTCGGGGGCTTTTTAGCGATACCCATTTTGCTGATGGGTGTGTTTTGTGCCTGTATGACAACGCTCTTGATTACAGGAGCTGCCTTCTCTGGAGGATAAGATTTATTAAACCTACTTTAGGCTAATTTCCTGTGCCTTTGATGCCATGCTATAATCTTGCGCTCTTGGAAGAAAAGAGGACGATGCATGGAATTGAAGCAACACTGTAGAAATCAACGACG
>JANQSK010000412.1 GCA_028284105.1 Anaerolineae bacterium | reverse complement strand
TCGCGGGACCAGAGGCGAGCCCTTCCCAGCAGTCGCCATGATACGGGCAGGTCCCTTCAAAAGGATCAGCTTCTTTATCGCGACGAAGCAATTGATGCCCCATCTCAGGATGCACGAGTCCGTGGAGCATTTTGCCATTGACCATTGCACCGCCACCAACGCCTGTCCCAATGGTGAAATAAGTGAAGGTATCTAATCCTTGAGCTGCACCCCAGCGGAACTCACCTAGCGCTGCCCCATTAACATCGGTATCAAACCCAACTGGAACATCAAGCGCATCTCGGATTGCGCCTGCTAGGTTAGTATTTTCCCAATAGGGTTTTGGAGTTGTTGTAATGTATCCAAATGTGTCTGAATTGGGGTTTGGATCGAGCGGTCCAAATGCAGCAATACCAACGGCCGTTAATTCACCCTCTTGAGCAATTTGTTCTTTGAAAAAAGCGATCGCTTTACCAATTGTTTCTTCAGGGGTTGTCGTCGGAAATCGAACTTCGTTACGAATATCGTTTGGGCCTGTGCCAACCGCACAAACAAACTTTGTCCCCCCAGCTTCAATGCCACCAAATAGTTGTTCTTTCATGTGCAAAATTTAGCACAAAGGCGACAATAAACAAATGTTATTTCATACAAATTGGCATCAATTTCTCTAGAGAAAATTACAGGCCGGTGGCCGCGAAACTGAAAACTAAAACATTAATCAAGATCAAAAAGAAGATAAAAATAAAAATGAATTGAGAGCCTTTCAATTGATTATTCATCTATCACCTCTGCCGTGATTTATTTGGTTCAAATCAAAATGACCTAGAAAGAAATTTAAAATCATTTTGGTTGAAGTTGGTATAAAGTAATTATCACTTGAGGGATATCCGTTTTTAATAGAATTTTTGTCCTGATTTGTCCGCTTAGAACAGACCTATAGTCACAAATAAGAATCTTAGTCAAGTATCCGATCTTCAATTTTGCAAATATGCTCAATGATGTGCCAGGCTGAGCGGTGCACATCATATCAAAGGAGCCAAATTTTACCGCTGCATAGACCTTTTTCTGGCGACCCTTTCTCAAAAGCGTGATGGCTAGAAATGGGCACATGTTTCTAATAGTTTTTGATAGCAAGGCACATAATCTAGAAGCGTTTAAACGGCCGTTTCTTCATCCTTCCCCACGCGACAAAACCCAGGCCAACGAATCGTACCGACAATAACCTTTCTTTTTCCAGTCTCTACGAAACTCTCTGCTTGTTCAATACGTTGCATTAAAAAAAATCGCAAACGCAACCAAATAGTTGCACATCAAACAAGGATATGCTACACTACGTGCAACTTAACGGTTGCATATACACAAAGGAATCCAAATGATAAGAGACAAGATTGAATCAATCATAGAGCTAAATCATCCTCCAAAAGTGGTTTGGCAAGCGATTACGACCCCAGAGGGAATTAATCAATGGTTTAGCACCAGAGTATTTTCCACCTTTGAAGAAGGTGCCTCTATCAAATTTGAATGGGATGAATTAGGTGAAACAACGGGGTCAATTGAAGTCATTGAACCGACAACCTGCTTTGCCTATCGCTGGCGTGCTCATAATGTTTCTGAAGAAACTCCTATGAACAGCTCCAACAGCACACTCGTCACATTTGAGTTGTCACCCACAAAATCGGGGACTCAGCTGCGTGTTGTTGAAACGGGTTTTCTTCAGTTAAGACCTGAATTGCAAGATATCTCATATCGAGAAAACACGAGCGGTTGGGAGCACGAGCTTGCAGAGCTTGTTGCCTTTATGTTGGAACAGTAGCATGTCCCAATCTTCAGTAAATCAACCTCTTTTCTTAGCATTAGCCGATCCCACCAGAAGGCAACTTATTGAAACCTTAGCCAATGAAGGTGAAAAAACAGCCACAGAACTCGCAAAAGCATTGCCTATTACCCGCCAAGGGGTAAGCAAGCATTTAGGGCTTTTATTGGAAGCCAATCTAGTACAAGTGCGGCAACAAGGGCGTGACAAATTGTACAAACTTGAACCTGAGCCATTAGCAGAAGCAACCGCTTGGATCAACCAAATTCAGTCTCAGTGGGATAAACGATTGCAATCATTGGCAAATTATCTAGACCAAACACATAAGGAGTAAATCATGAGTTACAACTGGACCACATTTAAAAAACAAGTCTTTATCAATGCTTCTGTTGAAGATGTATTTAATGCTTGGGCTGTTCCAAATGAAATTATCAAATGGTTTATTGCCAAAGCAGATTATCAGAACGGAGATACCCAAAAACGGTCTGCAACCAGTCAAATTCAAAGTGGGGATCTATATCAGTGGGAATGGCATCAAGACCTTGAGGCCTCGGGGCAAGTGCATGAGGTGACTCCCAACAAGCGAATTGTGTTTACCTTTGGTAAAAAATCACCAGAATCAGAAGAAGATGTGCTTGTCACCGTGGAAGTGGATGCGGAACCAGATGGCTATACAAAGCTGTCGCTTACTCAGGAAAATATGCAAGACAGCCCGTATGGACATCGCTATCATTTGTCGTGCAATTTGGGGTGGAGCTTCTTTATGACCAACCTGAAGGGCTTGCTAGAACATGGCGTTGATTTGCGCGAGTTCAATCCTGACCGAGTTGATGCTGCTAGAGCGATTACGGTTTAGCGGATTGAACAGCGCATATTAATCTTATTTAGGGCACTTTTTGCTATTTTTGAACAAAATCATTGATTGCCCCAATTGATTTGCGCATCAAGATTTCCGAATGACCTGACACAATATAATCTTTGATCTCCCCGATCGTCTCATACCCTAAGTTTTGATATAAGGTTTGTACGCGGGGATTAAACGATGACACACAAATAAAGGCATTCGGTGATTGTTGAAAGATTCGGCTTTCTGCATACGTCATCAGCTTCTTGCCAACACCTTGGCCGCGATTAATTGGGGCAACACAAATGGATTGAATGTAGCCCACAAATGCACCCTGCATTACTAGTACAACAAAGCCAACAACGCTATCATCCTGCTTCGCAATATACACTTCACGAATAGGATCGATCATGATTTTATAGGAGGCAGCTTCATCCCGTTGTAAAGTCCTCCAGGGTTCAGATTCAGCCATCATTTTAGCGCAGATACGTGCATCAGATTCATTTTTTAAACGCGAAATGTCCATGAACAATTGCACCTTTTATTTTGCTCAAATCGTAATTACTCATTTTCAATGCCATAAAGTTCATTTAATCGGCGAACCAGCTGTTTGGCACCTTCACCTGAGTAAATAATGCCGATTTCTTGACCACTCGAGACCCGGTCTGCTTCCGCTTCGCAGAGTGTTTCCAATTCTGCTTCATCTTCAAATGATCGCAGATCGCACGCATCAAGAATGTCGGCAGGTATTGGAAATGGTAAGATGGATGTTGTCTGTTCATCATAAACAAAAACAAGTTTCTCATGCAAAATTTGAGTAATGGTTAAGGCTTCACTGGGCTCAAGATTGTTTATAGTTTGTACCTGAGTGCTGTTGCTGGCAAATTCGCACAAGCTTTTTGATGTTACCAGTTCATGATTAGGATGGGACAGTTCTTGACAAATGTCACTTAGCTCTAATGCCCCATCTGGGCGCGGAATAATGTATGCTTTTTCCGTTTCAAGATTCACAAACACACGCCAATAGGCACGCTCAAGCGTGAGCTCACAATCTGGCAACCAAACATCTGTCCCTGGCGCATGGTATCCTGTACGTGACCCGCTATCTGGCGCAGTACAGGGATGATTATCAATGATTGGATTTTGTCCTGTGGATCCCGTGGGTGAACACGCCATTAACATCAAAACCACACCAACACATCCTAGAATCCAAATTTTTGTTTTCATTGCTTTGTCCTATTTTATGTGATTGACAGAAAGTTTTCTAAAAAAGATGCCTTACAAAGGCTGTCTATCACCGAGTAAATCACAACAATTGAAGATGATTTAATTTTTAAAACTATTTGTGATTTACATAATCCGTTCACATTATGATTTATTTATCATCAAAAGCATCATCTTATTAACGCCTTGAAGACCCATGAAGTTCCAACCATCTGTCGATACGGTCTTATCGCAAACGTCGTTCATATACAATAAGCAATACACCAATTCCAAAG
>JANQSK010000403.1 GCA_028284105.1 Anaerolineae bacterium | reverse complement strand
TGGCTGTGGCAGCTCGTACTTGGAGGGCTGCAACACCTCGTAACGCTGCTTCATCAGCTATGAGCGCGGCTATATGCTTTTGACCTTGTAGCTCATCACTCAGCATATTTCCCGCAAATAGAGCATCTACACTATCTACCCCTGCATAATCCATCGCGTGATGAACGGCCGTTGCTGCCACTTCACGCATCGGTTCTTCATATTTCTTTTTTACGGGGACTTGTCCAATTCCAACAATACTAACTTGTCTCATGATTACAGAATTGCTCTCGGAGTTTTGCTTTTTGGACCTTGCCTAATGCATTGGCCGGCAAGCTGTTTGAAAAGATGATCTTCCTAGGTAGTTTATAAGGGGCGAGATGATTGCGGCAATGGGCAATAATGTCTGCTTCGGTCAATTCACTAGATGGTTTGGGGACAATAACGGCCGTTACTTGCTCACCCCATTCTTCATTTGGGCATCCAATCACAGCGCTTGCAATAATGTCTGGATGTTCTGCTAACACAAGCTCTACCTCGGGTGGATAGACATTCAAACCACCGCTTATGACTAAATCTTTAAGCCGCCCCTTTAGCGAAATGTAACCATCCGCTTCGCGCATCGCTAGATCACCCGTTTTAAACCAGCCATCTTCTGAGTAGGCGTCTTGTGTTTGGTTTGGGAGTTTCCAATATCCTGTAAAGAGGTGCGGGCCTTTAATTTGAAGCTCACCAACAGACTCGTCTGGAAGGATTTTGTCAGTTGCTGGATCTGCAATTCTGATTTTAACTTGAGGTAAAGGAAACCCTACAGATCCAATTCGTCTCTCCCCATTTAAAGGATTGGATAGCGTCAGACCGGTCTCTGTCATGCCATATCGTTCAAGCAATGTATGACCAAAAAGTGATTGAAAGCGCAGGAAAAGATCATCGGGTAGGCGATCAGACCCTGATGTGATTAAACGCACATGGCTTAAATCAAAGCGTTCTGGATTTTTGACATCGACTAACCGTTTATGGATGCTCGGTACAGCCATTAACACTGTGCATTTTTTCGATTCGAGCAGTTTTAGTGTTTGCTCTGCTTCAAATTTTTCAGTTAAAACGGCCGTTGCGCCTGCATATAGTGCCCCATAAAGCGCCACAACAAGACCGTGATAGTGAAAGATGGGTAGTACATGCAGCAATATATCTTCTGATTGCCATCCCCATGCTGAATGTAATCCGTCTAAATTGGCTGCAATGTTTCGGTGTGGAATTTCGGCCCCTTTGGGTTGTCCCGTTGTGCCGCTTGTATAAATCATCAACGCGGGTTGTTCAGGAGCGTTTGGAAGGGAGGGGAGATTTATCGAATTTATTTGAGTGATTGAATTTAGAAATCGGTCACAATTAGTTTCTGTCACAATTGTCTTGATAACGTCAGTAATGGGTTGGCTAGGCTGTTTGTCAGCAAAGAAGAGAATGGCTTCAGAATTGGTCAAGAAAAATTGTAGCTCCGGATCAGGGTAAGTTGGATTAAGAGGGAGCACAAAAGCCCCTAAACGCATGATTGCCAAATTGAGTAGTAAAAAGGGTAAGCATTTGGGCATTTGTATGGCGACGCACGTGCCCGCTTCGACACCATGTTGTTGGAGAAAAACGGCCGTTTTCTCTACGCTGACCTTTAACTCCGCATAACTTAAATCAGTCGGTTCACCATTGAGAGGGATATAAGAAACGGCCGTTTTGTTCGCATAGCGAGTGAAGTTGTCTTGTAGTTTGGTAAGGAACAATTTACTTGACCAATCCTGCATCTTACTAGACTGCCCCATCTTCTTTGAAAGAAATGATTTCTTCATCCGAGAAACCAACTTCAGATAAGATTTCGCTTGTATGTTGACCTAGGGTTGGAGGAGGGAGACGGATTTCACAAGGCGCGTTGTTTAATAAATAAGGGAAGCCAATTTGACCAATATTGCCAAGCGTGGCGTGTTCAACCTCTTGCCTCAGTTGATAATGTTTTGCCTGGGGATGATTGAAGGTTTCTTCAATTGTGTGAATTGGACCATTGGGAACACCTACGGCACTTAACTTTTCAATGACCTCGGCTGAGCTATATTGGGCAAATTCTTTTTCAATGAGCTTTACTAATGTATCTAAATCAGCCATTCGCCCCGCATTATCTGCATAACTAGGGTCAGCAGCCAGTTCATCAAAACCCATCGCCTCACAAAATCTTTGCCAAATGCCATCATTGCCACAAGCAATATTGACGTATCCATCATTGGTGCGGAATGTTTGATAGGGACCCACAATACTGTGAGCATTCCAGCTGCTTTTCGGATTTTTGCCCGTTGTTAAATGAATACCGGCGTGATAGCTCAATAATGAAACTTGGCCACCTAACATTGAAGTGTCAATATATTGGCCTTGCCCCGTTCGTTCTCGATGGAAAAGGGAGCCCATAATGGCGTATGCACAAAACATACCGGCCGCTAAATCTGCGATGGGAGCCCCAAATTTTGTAGGCATTTCTTG
>JANQSK010000387.1 GCA_028284105.1 Anaerolineae bacterium | reverse complement strand
TCTCGAACGGTAAGCACAAAGAAAAAGAGGAAAACGACGGGCACGAGCAATAGCTGCAAATTGATTGATGCGATAAGGGCTAATGGCACGATGATCGCCATAACGGTGTCGGTGATAAGCATCAATCAATTTGCAGCTATTGCTCGTGCCCGTCGTTTTCCTCTTTTTCTTTGTGCTTACCGTTCGAGACTATTCCAATCGCCTCAGTCCTGTCAGTCAAGCAATGCGGGGGCAGTTTGGCGTTATGAACGCAGGATTGGCTGAATCCATTGGTGGTGTAGAAGTTGTTAAAGGTAACGCCCAAGAAGAACAAGAAATTGACAAATTTACGGACAATGCCACTCAATTCCGTGACTTTTTCATCAAAAATGGAGAAATTCAAGCCGTTTATTTGCCCTTGTTGGTGTACAGTATCATGCTGGCATTGGGCTTTTTCCATGCCCTTTGGCTCTGGCGAGGCGGCATTTTATCGTTAGGTGATGTTGTGGCTTTTATGGGGCTTTTTGGCATTTTGCGCTTTCCAACGTTCATTTCGATCTTCTCTTTTGACCTTGTTAATTTAGGGATTGCCGGGGCACGGCGTATTCTTGAACTGATCAACACCGAAACAGAGCTTGATGAAAATGAAGCAGGCCACAATGCCAAAATCAAGGGTCAGGTTACCTTTGAAAATGTGCGCTTTGGGTATGACAAAACGGCCGTTCTTGAGAACATCAACTTTAGCATCGAACCGGGGCAAACAGTGGCCATCGTTGGACAAACGGGCTCTGGAAAAACCACACTCACCCGCCTCATCAATCGCATTTTTGATTCACAGGAAGGCCGGGTTTTAATCGATGGAATTGACGTCAAAGATTGGAGCCTTGAATCACTCCGCTCCCAGATTTCAACCATTGAGCAAGATATATTCCTCTTCTCTCTCACCGTGGCAGAAAATATTGCCTTTGGAAATCCCGAGGCCACACGAGAAGAGATTATTCAAGCGGCCAAAGAGGCCCAAGCACACGATTTTATCCTTGGGTTTGCAGATGGATATGAAACAGAAATTGGCGAGCGAGGTGTCACGCTCTCTGGTGGGCAGCGGCAGCGTTTAGCCATTGCCCGAGCATTTATGACCCAACCCAGCATTCTCATTTTGGATGACAGCACCAGTGCGATAGATAGTGCCACCGAAGACAAAATACAGCAGGCGATGCGACGCATTAGCCGTCAACAAACGACTTTCTTGATTACCCATCGCCTTTCCCAAATTCGCTGGGCCGATCGAATCTTAGTGCTGAGCAATGGCACCATTGCCGACCAAGGCACGCACGAAGAGTTATTAGAACGCAGCCCGGCCTATCAACGCATATTTGCACGATACGAGTAATTGAGACGAGCCATGATGTATTGGATACTCGGATTAGAAAACGGCCGTTTAACCACAATGCCCAAACCAGATGGGGGCGAACTACTGTTGCCCACTTTGCAATCTTGGAAAGATGCAGGGGTGGATGTTGTGGTCTCTCTTTTGACTAAAGCGGAGATAGAAACGGCCGTGTTGCAACAAGAAGAATCGTTATGTCAACAATCCGGCCTGCAATTTATCAATTTTCCCATCACAGATTACGGGGTTCCAGAAAATTTAGAGGCGACCCTTTCAATGATCACCCAGCTTGAGCAACTCGTCTCTAAAGGCAAGAACATTGCCGTTCACTGCTGGGGTGGCATAGGTCGGTCAACAACAATTGTCGCAGCAACCCTGATAAAGCTAGGGTTTGAGGCGGACACGGTTTTTGATGTGATTGGCAAAGCACGGGGACATCAGGTCCCAGATACCAAAGAGCAAAAACAATGGGTTTGGACTTTACCCATTCGCTAAACAAAGTAAAAGGATGTCAACATGGGATTTATTCTCGATGGACTGGATACTGAAGATTATGACCGAAAATATAGCGATCGCGAACTTTTAGGGCGCATTGTTGACTACTTCCGACCACACACCAAGCGCATGGTGTTGGTCGCTGTCATGATCTTCCTCAACTCAATTTCTGGTGTTGGGGCACCTATTTTGATCTCTCGCGCAATCGATTTGGTGGTCGAAAACCCAACCATTTCAGCCATGCTTTGGATGGCTGGTGGGGTGCTTTTATTGGGGGCATCAGCCTGGTTATTTAACTTTATCCGCCAATATTTCTCGGCACGTATTGTGGGGAATGTGGTCCTTCAGCTGCGACGGGATGTGTTTGCATCTACCATCAATCATGACATGTCTTTTTATGACGAACATGCCTCGGGCAAGGTTGTCAGTCGCGTCACCTCAGACACCCAAGGGTTTTCCGAAGTCGTAGCTCTGTCCTTAAATTTGTTAAGTCAGGTTTTGCTAGTGGCCATATTGACCGTTTGGCTCTTTACCATCAACACCATGTTGACGCTCATCATCTTAGCCATGACACCTGTGGCGGTATTCATTGCACTCAGCTTTCGTAAAGCAGCCCGTCGAGAAACACAAAATGCACGTCGCGTCACGGCCGTTATAAACGCCCAAATTCAGGAATCGGTCAGCGGCATCATCGTTGCAAAAAACTTCCGCCAAGAACATGCTATCTACGACACTTTTGGCAACAACAATAAAAAAGCCTATCGCGTGGGGTTACAGCGCGGTATGGTCCTTGTTTCAATCTTCCCCATCATGGTAACCGCATCTGGTGTGGCAACTGCCCTTCTCATCTACGTTGGCGCACTCGCTACGCGTTCAGATACATTTTGGGGGCAGTTTAGCAGCGTCTCTCCTGGGGATTGGTATTTGTACATGCAAGCAATAGGCTACTACTGGTTCCCGCTTATGAGTATTGCATCCTTCTGGAGTCAATTCCAAGATGGCCTTTCAGCTTCTGAACGTGTATTCGCCTTGATCGATACAGAATCTAAAGTGGTGCAAACGGACAATAAATCCATCGGTTCAGCCCAAAGCGAGCCCATCCAAGGTCACATCGAGTTTAAAGATGTCCGCTTTAGCTACACTGATAAAGAGGTTGTGTTGCCGGACTTCTCTCTCGATATTCAACCGGGAGAGACGGTTGCTCTTGTGGGACATACTGGCGCAGGAAAGAGCAGTATTGCGAAGCTCATCACCCGCTTTTATGAGTTCCAAGATGGGCAGATTTTGGTCGATGGCCATAACATTCGCTCACTGAATTTACAGGAGTTCCGCCAGCATATTGGGCTCGTACCACAATCCCCCTTCTTGTTCTCAGGCACGGTAGGTGACAACATCAAATACGGCCGTCCGGATGCCACTGATGAGGATGTGTTAACGGCCGTTCATCAAATTAGCGACGGGGAATGGCTCCACGGATTCTCACAAGGTTTAAACACCGACGTGGGTGAACGGGGCAGCAATTTATCGATGGGCCAACGGCAGCTAGTTGCCATGGCACGTGTCTTGCTCAAAGACCCTGCTATCTTCATTCTTGATGAAGCAACCGCCAGTGTCGATCCGTTTACAGAAACGCAAATTCAAGATGGGTTGGACGCCGTGATGGCGAACCGGACAGCCATTGTCATTGCCCACCGTCTCTCTACGGTTCGCAACGCCGATCGCATCATTGTGATGGCAAACGGCCGTATTATTGAGGAAGGTAGCCACGATGCCCTAATGGCGCAAGCAGGTCATTATGCAGAACTGTACAACACCTATTTCCGTCATCAATCACTCGAGTATATCAACTCATTTGGTAACCAATAGTCTAGGATCACGAAGTGGCACAATTACCTTTGCAAACGATTAAAGCCACTGCGCCTATTCGCATTTGCGACAATGGGGGCTGGACAGACACTTGGTTTGCTGAATATGGCACGGTGTTCAATATCGCTGTTTCGCCACTAGTTCATGTCACAATTCATTGCTACCCAAGAGCCGAAAAGCCGCATCCGGTTACCATAAATGCCCAAAACTATAATGACCAATATGCTCCAAAACTCATCCGTTCTAATTGGGAAAAGCACCCACTGATTGAAGCAACGCTTGTCCACATGGGCATACCGGATGATCTGGCTATTGATGTGCACATCGTTTCTGAAGCACCGGCCGGTGCTTCAACGGGTACTTCTGCGGCTTTGACCATCGCGCTGCTCGCCGGGTTAGCTGAGCTAAATGGGCAATCGCTAGATGGGTATGCTTTGGCCTCAGCTGCCCATCACATTGAAACGGTTTTGCTAAAACAGCAATCAGGGATTCAAGATCAACTCTGCGCAGCGTTCGGAGGTATCAATTTGATTGAAATGGATGCTTATCCGCATGCAAAAGTGACATCTGTGCAGGTATCCGATTCTATTACAAATGAGCTCGAACAACGGCTCTTGCTCATCTATTTAGGACAGCCGCACAGTTCGTCAGCTATTCATGAAAAGGTGATTGGAGAGTTAGAAGATTTAGGTCGGTCAGCCAAACAATTGGTGCCCTTGAGAGAAACGGCCGTTCAAGCCGCCGATGCCCTAAACGCTGGCAACTTTGATGCTTTGGGGCAATCGATGATAACCAATCATGAGGCGCAACGAGGGCTAAATGCCGCCCTAATCAGCCCCGAAGCTGATCAAATTGTGGCGTGTGCCAAACAGTTTGGTGCAGTCGGTTGGAAAGTCAACGGCGCTGGCGGAAACGGTGGCTCTATCACTCTTTTATGCAGCAATAATGACACTCAAAAAGAGAATTTAATCCAAGCAATCGAAGCCCTAAACCCTACATTTCGGCATCTACCCATCCAACTTCAGTCGCAAGGTGTCACTGTCTCAATCAAGTAAGCATGGCAATTGTCATCTAGTTGTCAGCAACTTTAAGCATCTCTCCCCTAAACTACCCTCTGCTTCTGACCATCCAAAAAAGTAAATTTTACGTCTTGATAAAAGTGCGTGTTGGGTAAATCACAAAAAGTTTTAAAAATTAAATTAGCTTCAATGATTGTGATTTACTAGATGATTGACAGCCTTTGTAAGACATCTTTTTTAGAAAACTTTCTGTCAATCACATGAACTAGAAAATTGTTCATTTTCAATGTTCTTATTCCTGCTTTGTTCATGAAAATTTGTAAATTTCAGAAAATATCTTGAAATAAAACATGTTAGAAATATGAAATTTACTCGGTGAAAATCAAAATTTTGCCCATTCTTTTTCAAGATACTTCTTGATTTTCACATAAAAGGACCAAATGAAACAGAACTTATTCGATTTTCGATTATTGCTACTTTTAACCCTGCTATTAGGCGTCGGTGGGCTGTTCAATATGCAAACTGCCCCAACATTAAAAGCTGGTGGAACACCAAACACCGCCAATCCCATCCTATTTGTCACACAAATCCCAATTGCGGCTGACTTTGCAACGATTGGCTCTACCTTTGCCAATCATCGCGCTACCCTGCATTCAGTAGGACGAGGTGGCGACTTATACATTCGTTATCCTGACGGTACGCTGAAAAATTTAACCGCAACAGCAGGGTATGGTACCGATGGATTTCAAGGAGCGGATGGTATTGCCATACGCGATCCGGCCGTTTACTGGGATGGTACAAAGGCCATCTTCAGCATGGTTATAGGCGCTCCCACCCAACAGTATCAGTACAATGACTATCGCTGGCAGCTATATGAAATTACAGGACTCGGGTTGAACGACACACCCATCATCACCAAAGTGCCAAACCAACCCACCGAATTTAACAATGTCTCTCCTATCTATGGCACAGATGACCGCATCATTTTTACATCTGATCGGCCTCGGAATGGAGCTGCGCATCTTTATCCTCAACTGGATGAATATGAATCAACACCCACCAATACAGGCCTTTGGAGTCTTGATCCAACCAATGGGGATTTGATATTGCTCAACCATGCTCCTTCGGGTGATTTTTCACCGATGATTGATAGCAACGGCCGTATTGTGTTCACGCAATGGGATCATCTCCAACGTGACCAACAAGCAGATGCAGATGCGCTTTCACAAGGCACAATTTATGGGGCATTCAACTACAGCAGTGAGCTAGCCAATGCGGTGCCGCTCAATGATGCTACCGAGGTATTTCCAGAGCCTCGCTCACAACGAACAGATCTACTTCAAGGCAGTAATCAGGTAGGCCATCGGTTTAATCACTTCTTCCCATGGATGATTGAGCAAGATGGCACAGAGGGTGAAGTGTTGCTCCATTTAGGACGGCAGGAGCTCCATGATTATCTTCCAGCAAGCCTCAATGATGATCCAAATGTGGTTGAGTTTTATGGACAATATCCCCGAACAAACGGCAATTCAATTTTAAATATGTTTCACATTGAGGAAGACCCCACCACTGCAGAGTTATACTACGGGGTTGATGCACCGGAGTTCCAAACGCACTCAGCAGGTCACATAATCAGCTTGAGCACTTCTGGGCTGAATGCGGATCAGGTGACGGTGACGTACGTGACGGATCCTAACAATGAAAACGGCCGTTATCGTGAACCGCTCCCTATGTCAGATGGAGAATTAATAGCTGTTTACTCCAGTTATGACGGTGCCGAATCTGGCAGTGGCTTTAATTCCAACTATGATTTCCGGCTTTACACTTTGACAAATAGCGGTGGTGAAATGGTTGCTTCTGCACCATTGACAAATGGCATCAGTAAAAACATCAGCTATTGGAATCCAGACAGCATGGTTTCATACAATGGGATTCTGTGGGAACTCAACCCTGTTGAAGTAAAAGCACGCACCCGCCCGACCATTACCCCTATCACTTTGGAATCCCCCGAACAAACTGTGTTTGACAACAAGGGTGTGAATGTGACTGAGTTCCAGCAGTTCCTCATCGACAACAATTTAGCGCTAGCCATTACCAGAGATGTCACTTCACGCGATGATTTAGATCGACAACAACCATTCAATCTTCGGGTGAGCAATGGTGGTACGCAAACGATCGGTGCCAGCGGCGAAGTGTATGATGTGACGTATCTCCAATTTTTCCAGGGAATGCAGTTGCGGGGCTATTCAGATTTTAGTGATGGTCGGCGCGTCATTGCCCAGCCCATGTTTAATGCCTTTAACCCACCAAACGACGGACCAACCAGCAGCGTGGCGATCGGACAAGATGGATCGATGGCTGCTTTTGTGCCGACACAGCGTGCATTGTCTTGGCAATTGACGGATGAGGTTGGCAATCCCGTTGTGATTGAGCGGTATTGGCTCACCTTCCAACCAGGTGAAATTCGTGTTTGTGCATCTTGCCATGGGTTAAGTGATTTAGATCAAGCCGGTCAGGGACATCCCCAAAATTCACCGGAAGCGTTGGGCACTTTACTCGACTATTATTTGTTTCTCCAGACCTTGGATGAGAATCAATATTTACCCATCGTTTCAGATGATTAATGGACTGAAATAAAATTCATTCTTGACCAATCAAATAAAACTATGGTATTCTCTCGGCGCGAAAGCAAAATTCTTTAGGAGGTACTCAGTAATGAAAGTCATGAAAATAAATATCCAATTCTCTGATTCTCTTTGCGTGAGTACACCTGCAAGCCGATAGAAAAGCATTCCTTTTCTTAATTGATTTCAATAATTTCGGCCACAGGTGTATGACATCTGTGGCCTTTTTGATCCCCTCAAACACCCCAAGCCACCTCACGCGAGCGTGGCTTTTTTGATCCTCGATTTGTTTTGGTCTGAAAAGCCTGTTTACTGACATAACAAAAGAGAGAAGAGAGTAAAGAGAAGAGAACGGCTTCATCTTTCTTGTTCCCTAGGTAAATGCCTCTCTTATGCTCTGTGCTCTAGCCTCTCAGTGATTAGAAGCTTTTGAACCAAACAAATATGTCTAAATACGAAGACCATTTTAAATACGAATCTTTTGAGTACGAACCAACAGATCGACAATCACATAAGCAGTCCAAAC
>JANQSK010000352.1 GCA_028284105.1 Anaerolineae bacterium | reverse complement strand
TCGGCTGGATTTCTGGGGATATAGTGTGGCAAGGCATTCTTATTCAACTGTTTTGGGTGCTCGTGATGGTATTTGTCTCTCAAATGGTTTGGCGTTCAGGTATCAAACGTTATTCGGCGGTTGGAGCATAATATGAAACAGTTCTTTCTTGTCATCAAAGAGTATTTCCGAATTGGTCTGCTGGGGGAGATGGAGTATCGGGCCAACTTCTTTATTCAGATTCTTGAATCCGTCATTGTTCTTTGTGTCTCATTGGGAAGTCTTGCCATTATCTTTCAACATACAGAAACGCTAGGTGATTGGCTACCTGCACAGATGATTGTGCTGGTTGGTATTTATACGCTCATTGGTGGGGTGATCAATTTTATGATTAGCCCAAGCATGGAACGCTTGATGCAAGATGTCCGCCAAGGCACTTTAGACTTTGCATTAACGAAGCCAGCTGATGCACAACTCTTGGTGAGCGTGAGTCGTTTTGAAATATGGAAGTTGATCGATGTCGCTTTAGGGGTTGTGGTTGTATTTATTGGTTTGTTTCGACTAAGGTCTGAAGTTGGAGTGGGGAATACGGCCGTGTTTTTGTTCTCACTCTTATGCGGCGCAATCATCATTTATAGCTTTTGGATGATTTTAGCAACACTGTCCTTTTGGTTTATCAAAGTCGAAAACATCCTTACCATTTTCCAAAGCACCTACTCAGCGGCGCGATGGCCTGTTTCAATTTACCCATTTTGGTTGAGATTTGGACTGACATTTATTATCCCTATCGCTTTTGCAGTGACCGTGCCAGTGGAAGGGCTCATTGGCCGGCTTGATGAAGCCTTGATGCTTACGATGGTATTGTTGGCATTGGGTTTGGGGGTCGTTTCCCGAAGGTTTTGGAAATATGGTTTGTCCCACTACTCTGGGGCATCGGCGTAAGTCGTTGCGATTAGCGACCTCTCAGCCGATCAAGAAATGAGCCGCTAGATCCACTGCTATTATTTTTGAGCTCACCTTCTAATCGGGCCAGTTGGGCTTCAGAGGAAGCGGCTCGCGATTGCGCATTCATTCTCGCTTGTCGCTCTTCTTTGAGCAAGGTATCCAGCTTTTTGAGGCTTTCTACTTGAACTTCTAAAGAGGCTTTTTCTTTCTCTAACTTTTGACGTGCTTCTCGTTCGTTTTGGAGCATGATTGCCATCTCTTGAGAGCGTTCTGCCCGCACTTCCAAAGAAGCAACCTTTTTTTCAAGTTGTAACCTTTCCTGACGAACGGCTTCTAGATGGTCACTTATTTCTTTGTGGTTTTCAAGTTGTGCTGTAGCGGCTGCGGCTTTTCGTTCTGCTTCTAAGCGGCGCTGTCGTTCAATATCTAAATCATCTTCTAGCCCATTGTTGAGCTTAACGGCCGTATCGAGTTCAATATTCCGCTTTTCTAATCGTTTATTGGTCCGATTTAGTTGGATTAATTCTGCTTCAAGGGATTCCAATTTAGAGAGAAGTTCTTGATTTTGAGCACTATTGTTGGCTGGCCCGTTTAGGGTCGGGTTTGGCACTGATTGTGGGGGGCCTAAAGGAGAGACAGGAGTGTTAGAAACGGCCGTGTTTTTAGGGGAGATTTTTTTCGTTTTTCCAAGCTCCTTCAAATTGAGCTCTTCAACTTGATCGAGGGGATTTTCAACACCGTTGCCAGTCGGTTTTTTTGCCACTTTGCTTTGCTTTTTAGCCATAATAAACCCTATCAACTAACTCTTGATATGCTTGCGTCGCTGGATTCAAGTATCGAGGGTCATACTCAAAAATGGTTTGCTGAAAGGCAGGTGCCTCTGCAACAGCTTGACTCCTTGGAATAGGCGAACTTACTTTTTCACCGTGCACTTTAATTAATTCATCCATCATGCGTCGATCGAGTCGATGCCTTTTCACGTTAAAAGTGGGTACGATTGAATGAATTTGGATGTCGATACCTCTTAGTTGAGCCTCAGTGATATTGCTAAGGTACTTGCCCATACCATCCATGCTGAAGTAATCAGGCTTTACGGGCACAATGGCCGCATCAGAGAATTGATACACAGCTTGTGTGAAGGCATCCACTGAAGGTGGGCAATCAATCACAATGTAATCAAAACGTTCTAAGGCTAAATTGAGCCGGTCTTCCAAAATGCGTAGAAGGGCATAATCGTTCCCTGGCATGGTTGACGGAACGCCTAAATCATTGAGTCGATTCTTGGAAGAATAAACTCGTAAAGCTTCCTTTGCGCGCTCTAAGTTATCAGATGAGGGTAGGAGCCATAAATTCGGCCGTGGAAACCCTTCTTCTGTGCGATCTGCCGAAATAACGGCCTCAGATAAATGCTGTTGTTGTAAAAGCACTTCACCAATATCGGCGGTTTTATTTTGAATACCCAAACCGCGTGCGCAGTGACCTTGGGCATCAAAGTCGATCAATAAAACATGACCTAAAATGTAATACGTTTTTTCACCAAATTGGAATAAGCGAGCTTTGTCTGAGATTTGGTCGACATCTTTTTGATTAACACGCCGGAGAAGTTTACGAGATAGGCCATGCGCAAGGTTAATTGCTGTCGTCGTTTTTGCGACGCCACCCTTGCGATTGACAACTGCGAGTATTCTGTTCTTTTTGGTTTCAGAACGCTGCGCCATTTTAAATTCTCGAGTAAATTCTGCATGCAGACACACATGCTAGCAGATTAATCTAGGATTAATTGTACCATAAAAATTATAGTTATGTCGAGTTTCCTAAGTGGAATTGGACGCGCTCAATGAGGAAATCAATTGTGAATGGCTTTTGTACAAATTCACAGTTTGAGTCTTCTTGAAAAACAACAGGGAGCTCACTTGGACTATGGCCAGAAGAAACAATAATTGGAATCGAATTGTTTAATTTTCGAATTGAAATAAATGTTTCTTCACCTGTAAGACCTGGCATGGTTAAATCGAGAATGATTAGCTTAATATCGTTGAGGTTATTTTGAAGGACTTTTATTCCTTCTTCGCCGTCACATGCTGTGAACGAAATCACATCAATCAATTCTAGAATATCAATTATTGCATCACGAACGGATGCTTCATCATCTACGACCAGAACATTGCGGGTAACAATTGTTGACTCTGTCATATTGAAATGCCTTTCATGGAATGTTTACCTGTGACGGAATTATGTCTACATCATAACATAAATTCAATATGAATTGGAAAAGTTAAATAAGAAAAATAGCACAAATAAAGAATTTTTTTTAGAAATTGATGGGTAATTCACACAGGCAGGCGCCTTTGCAACCTGTTTGGGTAAGATTTAATCATCGCGGCTGGGGTGCAATACCCTTTTGGAGTTTGTACAATAGATGGTATGAAATTATCAATTCTTGATCAATCTCCCATACGAAAAGGTGGAACACCACATCAGGCCTTGCAAGAAACGATCCAGCTTGCTCAAAAAGCAGAGGCTTTAGGGTTCCAACGATTTTGGATAGCCGAGCATCACAACACAAATACATTAGCAAGCACAGCCCCCGAAGTTTTGCTTGCTGCTGTCGGTGCGGCTACATCAACGATTCGGCTGGGGTCTGGTGGGATTATGTTGCCACACTATAGTGCTTTCAAGGTTGCCGAAACCTTTTCTATGCTGGCATCACTTTATCCAGATCGGATTGATTTGGGGGTGGGGAGAGCCCCCGGTACTGATATGGATACAGCACGAATTTTGGCCACTGATGGGCGACCTAAATTTGAACGATTTCCACAGCTGGTATCTGATGTGATGGAGATGCTGAATGACCCATCTTTTCGTCCTAAAGTGATGCCTCGTCCCCCTGTGCCTCCACCCGTTTGGATGTTAGGCTCCAGTCCTGAAAGCGCCATTTTGGCAGCCAAGTATGGTCTTCCCTATAATTTTGCCCTTTTTATCAATAACAAAATGGGGCCTGCAATTTTTGATCATTATCGCGATCATTTTGTGGCGACTGAGCAAAATCCTGAGCCATACACCATTCTGACTATCAATGTCGTTTGCGCTGATTCGGAAGAGCAAGCAATCAAGCTGGCATTGAGTCGAAGCTTATCATTTTTGAAATTTGTGACGGGGCAAAAAGTTGAAGGAATACCACCTGTTGAAGAAGCGATGAGCTATCCATACACACCTCAAGAGGCGGCTTTTATCGATGATCGCGCTTACCAATCCGCAATTGGAACGCCACAACAGGTAAAAGATAAACTGGATACCCTAAAAGCAGAATACAAGGTCGATGAAATTATGACCTTAACGATTACGTATGATTTTGAAGATAGAATTCGATCGTATGAGATGTTGGCTGAGGTTTATGATTTATAGGGAGATAGCACGCTATCTCCCTTTTTAAATTTTCTTAACTAACTTAGTCGCGACCGCCGCCAGATAAACGGAAGACGTAGAATAACAATGTGCCTAGACTTGAAATAAAGGCGGCCACATAAGTTAGGGCTGCTGCATCCAAAACTTTATTTACACCTGCTAATTCATCATCGAAGAGTAGACCATCGCTTACCAAAAGTTTTTTGGCGCGGCGGCTTGCATCAAATTCTACAGGCAAGGTGACTAGGGTAAAGAGAACACTTGCGGCTAACAAAATAACTCCGAGCCACGCAATGGCTGGGACATTGAGCAAAAAGCCAGCCATGATGGGCCAGATGTAAAAGTTGCTACCAAATTGGGCAGCGGGTACAAGTGCGCTACGAATATTCAAGGGGAAGTAGTTGACTTCATCTTGGAGCGCGTGTCCCATTTCGTGGGCAGCAATCCCTGCGGCAGCAACACTTGTTGAGCGGTACACGCCTGGGCTCAGACGTAATGTCTTAGAACGTGGATCATAATGATCACTCAAGAACCCTTGGGTTTCTTCAACACCAACGTCGTAAAGACCATGGGAATCGAGCAATTGTCGGGCAACTTGTTGCCCTGTGATATTTCGGCTCAAGCCAACTTTTGAGTATTTATTGAAGTTTCTTCTAACTCTGCTTTGAGCCCACATCCCCAAAACAAGGCCTGGTACAGCAAAAAGCAAAAATAAAGGATCAAAGAAAAACATTGTTCTCCTAAAAAGTCATTTCAAATGATAATGACTTGATAAATTTAATTTTAAATGATGTCACTATATATTTTGACACTTTTTTAGTGATTTGGTCAATATTTAGTTGAGATTTCAAATATATATCTTACGAAAACGGCCGTTTTC
>JANQSK010000782.1 GCA_028284105.1 Anaerolineae bacterium | reverse complement strand
ATTAGGCCGCTATGAACCAAAGGAACGGGTATATTAAAGGGATTCGGAATCAGGAACCGGCCATACAGCCCAAATCCTCGATTACCCATCACCCAAGGAAACATTATGGACGTACAACTACGAATTCGGCGTTTTAATCCGGAAAAAGATTCAAAACCATGGTGGGGCGATTATAAACTCACCAATGTTAATCCAAATGACTCAGTATTAGACGTGCTACATCGCGTAAAATGGGAAGAAGACGGTACATTAGCACTCCGTCGCTCCTGTGCACATGGCGTTTGCGGCTCAGATGCAATGCGAATCAATGGAGCAAATGCATTGGCTTGTAAAACCTTGATTGTGCGGTTAGCGCGTGAAGGCGCATCTTCAGTTAATATTCAAGTTGAACCTATTTTGGGCTTACGCGTCTTGAAAGATTTGATTGTGGATATGGAGCCATTTATGGCCCACTATCGCTCCGTTATGCCTTTCTTTGTGAACAATGACCCCGTTCCAGAAAACGGCCGTGAGCGCTTACAATCTCAAGCTGATCGAGCCAAGTTTGACGACACCACCAAATGCATCTTGTGCGCTGCCTGTACCTCATCATGCCCCAGCTTCTGGGCAAATGAAAAGTATGTTGGGCCAGCGGCGATTGTTCAGGCACACCGCTTCATTTTTGATAGTCGCGACCAAGCGGCAAGCGAACGTTTGCAAGTTGTAGGCGATCAATTCGGCGTTTGGCGCTGTCGCACAAACTTTAATTGCACCAATGCCTGCCCTCGTGAAATCGAAGTCACCAAAGCAATTGCTGAGGTGAAGATAGCCCTCACTACGGGTCAAGTTTAATAAGAAGTGATTAGTGGTTGGTGGTTAGTGGATAGCATAAAATATTGTTCACTAATCACTGGCGGCTAATCACTATTCTATGGAAAACAACCCTCTCCCCCGTTTAGACAAAGATGAAGAAATTCGGCAGAAGCTACTGCCCTATTGCCGTTTAAAGCCCGGTGAGATTTGGACGGATCCTGTTCATGGACACCGAGTCGGCTGTTTAGATGCAGCCAATCACGAACAGATACATGAGCTTATGAACGGCCGTTTAGCCACGCTAGCTATCCATGATCCTCCCTATAACTTAGTCGCCTTTGAAGAACGGCCGTTAGCCCAATTTATTGCGTGGTGTCGGCAATGGGTTCAATTGAGCTGGGACATTCTTGATGAGAACAGTGCTTTGTATGTATGGCTTGGCGCCGATCAGCGGCATCATTTCCAGCCTCTACCCGACTTTATGATAATGATGCGGGAGCTTGAATTTGCCCCACGAAGTTTTATCACAATGCGGAATCAAAGAGGGTATGGCACCCAAAAGAATTGGATGGCAACCCGTCAGGAGCTGCTCTACTACACCAAAGGCTCACCCGATTTTGACGTGCAATACACGGGTATACCCAAGGTGCTACGAGGCTATTACAAAGAGGTTAACGGCCGTGTTACCGACAACATCGAACGCAGCAAATCGGACAACATTCGAGCCAGCAACGTTTGGGTAGATATTCAGCAAGTATTTTATCGACTTGAGGAAAATGTGTCTGGTTGCTATGCGCAAAAACCACTCCAGTCAATTGAGCGCATTGTTCAAGCAAGCTCAAAGCCAGAAGAAGTAGTGATTGACTTTTTCAGCCATGCAGGAACAACGCTTATTGCTGCTGAACGTCAAAATCGTATTTGTTACACGACAGATATTGATCCACTATTTTGCGAAATCTCTATTCGTCGGCTAGAACATTTTTATCAAACAGGAAAAACAGGCTGGCAGAACAGCCATCCATTTACTGAACTCGTTGAGAATTAGCAGATAATCAAATTTATTACCCAAAGGAAGAGGCATGAGCAAACACTTTGTTCTTGTAGCAGGAAATATTGGAGCTGGGAAAACTTCCCTAACCGAACGTGTAGGAACACGGCTTAATTGGCAAACAGGATACGAAACTGTTGGCGAAAATCCTTATTTAGCTGACTTTTATGGGGATATGGCAAAGTGGGCATTTCATCTTCAGGTCTTTTTATTAGGCCAGCGTGCCAATTTACATGAACATCTTGCAACGCTCCCCACATCGGCCATTTCTGATCCCAGTATTTACGAAG
>JANQSK010000282.1 GCA_028284105.1 Anaerolineae bacterium | reverse complement strand
CTTTGGCAATGGAAAAATCCCTAAACCGCTATCCAGGACGAATTATTGTGGTAACGGCCGTATTGGCTGGTGTCATGACGCTCGTTTTTGCCTCAACCCCAACTGTCTTATTCTCCGTGATTATTGCCTTCTTTTTTGGCCCCCCATTTGCCATTCGAGATGTCGCCCAAGATGCACTACTGCAAGCGACTGTTGACCAGGAGCAATTGGGTCGCGTGTATGCCACCCGAGAGATGTTACGAAATGTGGTCTTCATGTTATCGGGGCTCTTTTTTGCATGGCTTTCCGATACAGTCCCCATTCGACAAATCTATGTGGCAGGAGGCATCATTTACATTTTCACGAGTATTTATGCCTTATCCAGCAAGGCCATTCGCACAAGTCAAATCCAAGGGAAGATGTCTGAGCAACTCAATTAACGGGCTTTAATCGAAAGGCTTTTCTTACCAATAACCCGATCTGAATCAAAAAAGCGAGCAAAATTAATCCACTAAAAGGTAAATATATAAAGAAACGGCCGTAAAATAAATAAATTAAAAAGCCAATTTGAGAAAAGATTATCATACCTATAAAAAAATTTCTGGCTCCAAATTTTGAATTTAAAACTGTTGAAATAACCACCAGTGGCATGATTACAACCATCAAGGCATATGTCACTACCTTTAAAAATTCATCCAGATAATAGCGCCTTCTCACCTGCTCCGTTCGCTTCATCTCCTGCTCCCTTTTTTCGAACACATCATTCGGAGAAAAATCTACAGATAACGTTTCAATTCCAACACCTGAGGTGGAATTAACACGAAGTTCGTTGTCCGGTGAAATGGCTAATAGGTCAACCTCGCGATCATAAGACAATTGGATTTGCCAAAATCCCTCCTTATCTACAAAAAGTGCCTGATGTAATTGACCAGCTATTTCTGAGGTAACATCCTCAACAAAAGGCAATAGATTACAAACATACCCTTCGTATTTTTCTTGAACCTTAAACCCTTCACATTGCCCATCTTTGCATGCAATATAATAAACAACCTCAGGTTCAACGCATGAAAGAGCAAAGACTGGAGAATGGAGTGCGAATATGGATAAAAGGATGATTGGTAGTAAGATTCGATAGTTCATCATCAAGAAGCCTCAAAATCATAGATACATCTAAGCAGTGATTATATTTCAAGGAGTTGGGAGAAAATAATGAAAAATTTTGGTGTGAAGAATGCATATGGCAATCTGAAGCGCGTATTAATGCATCGCCCGGGCGAGGAGCTTTTAAAAGTTACACCTAACTCATTAAAGGAGTTTCACTTTGATGCCCCAGTTGACTATGAAACCTTTTTGTCTGATTACGACATTATGCTTGAACTCTTCCAGTCGCATGGTGTTGAGACTGTTCTGTTAACTGATGTATTAAAAGATGATGCAGATGCTTTAGGCTTTATCAAGCATCGGCCTAACATGACTTATACACGAGATTTAGCAGCCGTTTTTTCATCAAGTGCTGTGTTGATGGGACCTCATCTCAAAGGGCGCTGGGGAGATCAGCGCATGATGGGTCGGGCATTTCGCCAATTGGGTGTTCCAGTTTTGGGCAGCATCGATCAACCAGCTTTTTTGGAAGGTGGCGGCGTCACAATGATTGGGGAGGATACGGCCGTTGCATCCCTGTGTGACCGCGCCAACGAAGCAGGAACCAAAGCGTTAAGAGACCACATTTTAGGCAAAGATATACAATATTTCTTAGAAGTACCCCTCCCATTTGGCTACGTGCACATCGATGGCGTCTTTATGATGCTTGATGAACAGCTGTGTCTTATTCACGAACAAACCTTCGACCTATTCCCCTGCATGCTTTATGAAGCAGGAAAATCGGAGCCCCAACACGTTATGTTTGTGGACTATTTGGAAAGCCGTGGCATCGAACGCATAGGGTTAACCGACCAAGAACGCATCGATGGGTTACTCAATGTCGTTGTGACCCAACAAAGCAAGAAAGCCATCGGTTTTGCTGGTGCAGAGCGCATTGGATCAGAAATGGCTAAACGTGGCTGGGAATTGGATTCCTTTCCCTCAGAAACGCTATTTCTAGGCAATGGAGGCGCTCACTGTATGACCTGTCCAATTTTAGTGAATTAGATTTTAGGAGAATCATCAATGTTAAAAGGTATTTCACACTTATTTTCACCAGAACTGCTGGCCACCTTATACCGCATGGGACACGGGGACGAAATTGTGCTAGGTGATGCTCATTTCCCAGGGGAATCGTTGGGCATTCCAGTCATCCGAGCGGACGGGTTACAAGTTGCTGATTTGTTAGATGCCATGTTGCCTTTATATGAGCTAGATAGCTACGTGGATCACCCTTTAATGATGATGGCAGTTGTGTCAGGTGATTCAATCGATCCACAAGTTGAAATCGATTATCAAGCCCAAATTGATAAACATCACCCGAATGCACCGGCTATTTTGCGATTAGAGCGATTTGCATTCTACGAACGAGCAAAGTCTGCCTTTGCCGTTGTCATGACGGGCGAAACACGAAAGTATGCCAACATTATTCTAAAAAAAGGCGTCACACCCATCTAAGATTGAGCAAATAGCGGCACCTGAGCCTGTCGAAGGAAAAGCGAGTCAATCTAGCTTTGATAAGCTCCCTTTTCAGCACACCAATTGAACAGAATAAATAATTTGCCCACGGATGACACTGGTTTCACGGATAAGGCAATTAAATCCGTTTAATCTGTGTCATCCGTGGGCAATTCTTATTTATTAGTTTCTTAATCTAATTTTGGGAAAACTGCTCCACCGTGTTTTTCTGATAGAAGTTCCGCAAATTTGATAGTTGTGTAATCCTCTAAGAATGGGCCAATGATTTGCAGATTTACGGGGAGACCAGCCTTTGTAAAACCAACGGGTGCTGAAGTGGCTGGTAATCCTGCCATCGTGGCAAGAGCAATCCATGGGAAGTGATCCACATACGGCCGTTTCTGCCCATTTATCACTATTTGACGTGCTTCCATCGGTCCTTCGCTGTTATGGGGCGGTGCCGTCATTGGCGTTACTGGTGTAAGCAGCACATCATATTCCTTAAAGAAATCACGCAATCGATATTGCATTTTGGCCCGTTGTTCATTGGCGCCCAACCACTGGCGATGTGAGGCGGTTCGTCCAGCTACATGGGTTAAAAACTCAACAGGCAAATCATACTTTTCTTGATACGCCTTTAAATCTTTTTTGACCGACGCATAATGTTCATAGATTGGCTTTGGAATGCCTGCACCCGTAAAACTGGCCAGCAGAGTGTAATAAATAGCCAAAATCTCTTTCATCTCAGCTGGACGTGTTCTTTTGACTTTTGCACCTGTTGATTCAAGGGAGGAAACGGCCGTTTCAAACACCCCCAACATCTCTTTATCAACCGGACAAACTTCATCATCAAGCCAAACAGCCACACGAAAATCGGACAGCTTTTGATGACGCGGTTGAGGTAATCGGAGCTGCCATCCGACTCGATGTAACGGATCAGGACCTGCCACCACGGATAAACCAAGGGCTAAATCATTTGCGGAAAGACCTAATGGGCCACCCACTGCTAAATCAGGCTGTCCTTTTGTGCCTGGAGGCCCCGGAATATGACCGTGAAGTGACACAATATTATGCGTCGGTTTGTGTCCATACACCCCACAAAAGTGTGCCGGTGTGCGAATCGATCCGCCGATATCACTTCCCATTTCTAATGTCGTAAAACCCGATGCCAATGCCGCAGCTGAGCCACCCGACGAGCCACCAGCCGTGTGATCACCATGCCATGGATTATGGGTCACCCCAAAGAGCTCGTTATAACTTTGGACATCCATCGCAAAAGGCGGTGTGTTGGTTTTCCCAAAAATAATCGCGCCAGCTTGATGAAGCTTCTCAACAACACCGGTTTCAGCTGTGGGATAATAATCAGCAAGTTCTGTCGCCCCAGCGGTTGCCTTCATGCCAATCACTTCAAACGTGTCTTTAATTGTCATGGGCAGCCCATGTAACTTTCCCCAACTTTCCCCTCGGGCAGTTGCCTCATCTGCCGCTTTGGCCTTTTCCATGGCTTGATCAATATTTAAAGTGACAACAGCATTTACGGCCGTGTTGTGCTTTTCAATTCGATCTAAAAAATGAGTCAGTAATTCCACCGAACTTATAGAGCCTTCTTCCCGCATATTAAGAAGCGTAACTGTGTCAATATGATTCAAATCCATCCGCTATTTCCTCCAATACGATTTTACCGCCATTTGCACATTGAGGAGTATACTTGGTGCTATGTATGATTATGCGGTAATTGGGATTGGGCTGATCGGTTCAGCCGCTGTTAAATATTTAAGCTTAACAGGTAAAAAAGTGGTTGGGATTGGGCCAGCTGAGCCAAATGAGCCTTGGCAAGATCATGACGGAATTTTTGGAAGTCATTACGATCAAGGACGCATCACGCGGCAGCTCGACGGGCGTAAGCTTTGGGCCGAGCTTGCTATCAAATCGATTGCAGAATACGCCCACATTGAGCAGAAAAGTGGCATTCGTTTCTATACACAAGCGGGTTGTCTCCAAGTTGGTCCTGAAACGGAAGATAAAGAGAATTATTTCAAACGCACTGCTCGGGTTGCCCACTCTCTAAACACCCCTTTTTTAAAATTCACAGCTGAGGAGTTCCAACAGAAGTTCCCAGAGCTTCATTTTGATCCAGATCACACATTCTTCCATGAGGAAACGATTGCGGGATACATCAATCCTAGAGACCTGGTTGATGCTCAGCTCAAAATTACTGAGATGGAAGGGGGTCACCTATTGCGAGAAACGGCCGTTTCATTCAAAAAACAGAACGGCCATTATCTCATCACAACAAAAGAGGGCAGTGAAATCAAAGCCAATAAGGTGATTATTGCGGCTGGCGCTTGGACGCACTACCTGCTTGGCAAATCCTTAGATTTCATCCCCAAACCGCGTACCATTATCATGGCCCGTCTTGATGAGAAAGAGGCTCATCGTCTCCGAAACGTACCTTCAATTATTTACACGGGTGAAATGCTCAACCCGGCCATTGATGGCTTTTATTCTTTGCCCCCAATTTTATATCCAGATGGACATGTCTATTTCAAAATTGGGGCGG
>JANQSK010000779.1 GCA_028284105.1 Anaerolineae bacterium | reverse complement strand
GCGAAATACGGCCGTTCCTGATGATTTTGCATTTGGTTTTGCGATCTTAAACGGCCGTTCGTGTGTGGCGTGGGCGGTGGTTGATTTTATTGTCGGTAGAGAAGGTGAAATTCGGCTCGTCACCCAACCCGCTCATCGGAGGCAGGGGTTCGCTACAATCGTATCAGCTGCAGCAATCAACTATGGACTCGATAATGGTCTAGAAGCAATGAGCTGGAATGTTTCAAACAAGAATGAAGCCTCGATCCGCACTGCTGAAAAGCTTGGTTTGGTAATTGAACAAACGTCAATGGAATATGTCCTGATCTTTCCTGAGGTGGGCTATTTAATTAACACGGGGTTTAATCATTTGGATAACGGCCGTTTCATCCAAACGCTGAAAACAACCGAAAAAATGAGGGCCTCTGATGAAAATATCCTCAAGAAATACGGGTTATTCTTAGCAGGCGCTGCCTATGCGGGTTTAGGAAAAACAGACAGCGCTTTCAAACATCTAGATCTTGCAATCGAATCAGGGTTTGTGGAGAGTTCAGAATTCAAAAATTGCCCTCCCCTTGACATTCTCAAAGACTCTCCTCAATGGCAACAGCTCGTAAATAAGATAGAAACGTCTCATTAACCATCAAGAAGACCAGTCTAAATCAGGTCGAATTTGTTTCATTCTCATGACTAAATTAGGCAAAGTTCCCTTTCTTTTACAATCATTCACTAATGATATGGTCCTAGTGGGAAACATAATATCCAGTTCTCTAATATTTAAATCTTTTAATAAGGAATCTATATCCTCATCCGAAAATTTGGCTAGGAGTTCGCTGAATTTTTTAATTTTCTGTTTGGGAATTTTCAAAGACTGTACAGATTCTTCCCCCCGATTCAATTCGCTCCATGCCAAGTCAGGTCGGACTCTTTTACACACCGCTACCATTTCACCGAGGAACCCTCTTCTCTCCATATACGAGATCATTATTAATTTAAAGTCAGTATTTGGTTTCGGCGTAAATGATTCAACATCAATATTGAATTCTAAACATAGCTGAGCAAATTCATTTTTAGAAAACTGCTCTAAGGCTTTACCAATTTTTGAAAGGGGATATATATTTTCATTCGTCATATCTTGAATAATTAGCCTAGAGTCTGTTTGCGAAATCTCCCACCCATCTTGAAATCAAATTCTAATTTATATAATTGAACGTCTTTGATAAACGTTCTTAGACGTTGAGTCTATTATTTTTTTATAATTCATTCTTTTCCAAAATGAAAATGTGGGCATCGAGTCGCGTGCTTGCAAACCCAATAAAGCCATCTTTGATTCTTGTATCGTATATTCGATACCCATCCTCGCCCTGAAAATGACCAAAATCATAAGGAGATTGCGCAAGCACATCGTCTAAATTGCGACCCGCTAAAAGCTGTTTGAGTTTGTTTTCTTTTTTTCTCAAGCGGAGAAATCTTTTTGTCGAATCAAACACCCAAAAGGTGACAATAACGATTAAAAGGAATACGATTGCAGCGCCAATTGCAATAAAGAAGTTCAGAAAATCCATACGCTAAAGAGGATAAAAATGGAAACGATAAATGTCAACGATTTTTCGGATTTAGAAGAGGAATTTTTAGCTCGTGTCAATAAGATAGTTTGGTGTAATGTGGCAACCATTGACCGAAAAGGTCGCCCTCGCTCACGCGTATTACACCCTATTTGGGAAGGTTCAACGGGGTGGATTTTAACGTGGCGCAACACCCTCAAAGCCAAGCATATTGCTCAAAATCCGCACATCTCGCTAGCTTATGTAGGTGAACCTTTGAAACCCGTCTATGCTGATTGCACCGCTGAGTGGATCGATGATCTTGAAACGAAACAGCACGCATGGGATATGTTCAAAGCCGCGCCCGAACCGCTAGGTTTTGATCCTGCTCTTATTTTTGAAACGGTTGATCATCCCAATCTTGGTCTGCTCAAACTCACCCCTTGGCGACTCGAAGTGTATACCATTGCTGTCGATACCAAGATTTGGCGTCAAGCAGTGTGAATGGTTAAGCAAACTTGGCCATCTTCCGCTGACCAAACGTGATACGCTTGCCCACGGCCGTTTATTTCCAGCTTATTGTCTGTGAGAAAAACGGCCGTATTTTCATCAATCGCCCATCCATCAGTCGTTAATCCCATCTCAACCGCATGAATTAATCGGGTCAACGTTCCCATTTGACTGGCATGCACATCAATCGTAAACCGCACCAATCCTAAACCAGACTTGACCGTGATGGGGTCCAAGCCTTCGCTGGCTCCTCTGAAGATGACGTCTCGTGTTGTGCCACCTCGTTCGGCAAGCCAGCCCCCTAACAATGCCTGTTCAGAGGCAATCGCGGCACCCGCTGATGTCCCACCGTATGGCAGTTTGTTCGCCTGAACATACTCAAGCCATGACAAATCTTGGCAAAGCATTTGGCCGTATAAAGGCGTCATACCGCCACAAACAAATACGGCCGTACAGTCGATATCGTCTAGCTGCTTCCCTATTCCCTGCCCATCAAATAGCAACACGGGAAACATCTCATCAGGAGGGCTTGCTAGCTGGGTGAAAATATTTCGGTACGCTTCATAGCTCTCATTGGCTTGGGCTTTCGTCTCTCCCACCACAATCATTGCTAAACGGCAGCCAGAAACGGCCGTTGCTGCTGATACAAATCGGCCAAACGTGACTTCTCGGCTCTCAGGGTGATCCCCCCCTCCATGTAAAAATATCATTTTTCCCTCCTGTTTTGGCTTTGCACCACACGGTTATTAATAAAGACAAAGTAAACCTTGAATCGCCTAATTCACAATTCCATAATCAATCTATCTGAAAATTATCGGAGTAATTATGATGGACACACACATTCCAGAACACATTTTAACCCAGCCCATTGAAGGATTAAATCTGACAGCATCTACGCTGGGTGAGCAAATTGGCACAACACCAACCTTACTCGTCTTTCTGCGTCACTTTGGTTGAATCTTCTGCCGTGAGACCATTCAGGATCTCAAGAAGGTTGCCGTGAGCGACCCAACCTATCCTTCAATTTTATTCTTTTATCAAGGGGACTTGGAAAACGGGGAAGCCTTTTTCCGTAAACTTTGGCCTGAAGCAAAAGCGATTGCCGATATGCCCCGTACCTTTTATAACGCCTTTGACATCCAGCGTGGTGGCATGCGTGAGATGTTTGGCCCCGGTGTATGGGCATGCGGTGTACGCGCCTCAAGCAAAGGCCACACCATTGGTAAGCCCGTTGGCGATCCTTGGATTATGCCGGGTCTTTTCTTAGTCGAAGGAACAAATATCCTCTGGCATCATGACTTCAAACACGCTGGAGATCATCCAGACTTTGCTAAAATCAGCCAACTCTCAATGGCATAAGCAGTAAAAATCGAAAAGGTCATCGGGCTTCTATGAGTCCGATGGCCTTGACGCAAATCAAGATATTGCGTTGTTTTCTCAACCAAGATTCCTTCATCTTCCCACATCCTACTCCATTAACTATCACTTTTTATGACCCATCATATCCGTTATGTACCATTGTTTTTCAACAAGTGTATAATTTCAGCATGAATGAAAATGACCTTCGCGTCAAACGAACTCGAAAATCATTGCAGCAAGCTCTCATTAAATTAGTGATTGAAAAAGGATACGATCGCGTTTCAATACGCGACCTCACCAAAGAAGCTGAAGTAGGATACAAAACCTTTTTTCGACATCACGACAGCAAGGAATCATTGCTGCAAGCCACCCTCAACACCCTGATTCAAGAGTTCCAAGAGGTCACGCCTCCACCAACAGATTCATTCGACTGGAAAACCAACCTTTATGGTGTTCTTCTATTTGCAGATACCCAAAAGCCCCTTATGCTTGCGCTGCTCAATAGCCCAGTGGCTGATCAGCTTTTAGACCCTCTCATTGACATGACCCAACGGAATAGCCATAGCTTTAAAGAAGCGTATGAAGTACCAGAAGAACTCACCCACTTCTATATTGCCTCTTCCCTCATGACTTTGGTGCAATGGTGGCTTGAAAAGGGAACGGCCGTTACCCTGGAAGAGATGATTGAATATATCGATCAGCTTTTGATACGACCTGTTATTAAATTGAATCAAACCTAATAAGTTCTGAACCCAAAATTAACCAAATAATTTTTCCCTCTTGACTCTCTAGTCGCTAGAGACTTTATAGTTAGAATCATCAACAAAACGAGGTGAGACGATGTTTAGAATTGGCGAGTTTAGCCGAATAGCACAAACAGCCATTACCCAACTGCGTTATTATGATGAAATCGGTCTGTTTCAACCTGAACATATCGATCAGTTTACAGGCTATCGCTACTATAAAGCAGCTCAGCTACCTGACTTAAACCGCATTTTGGCAATGAAAGATTTAGGGCTCACGCTTGAGCAAATCAAGCGACTGGTTGAAGACCATGTTTCAGCCGATGAGCTTCGAGGTATGCTTTCTCTGAAAAAAGCGCAGGTCGAGCAAGAGCTTCATGAGAAGATTGACCAAGTAAACCGCATTGAAGCACGGCTTCGGCAGGTTGAAAAAGAAGGGGAAATGACCCTTGATGATATTGTTCTCAAGGAGATTCCTTCTCAACCTTTTTTTAGCTTTCGGGAGACAATGCCCGACATCCGAAAATCGCAGCTTTATTTAAAGGAAATGAGCAAACTCCTTCCGAGCCGGATTGGGAAAAAGAAGATGAGCCATTTTACGGCCGTTTATCACTCCGAAGCGTTTGCTTTAGAAAACGTCGACATCGAAATGGGATTTCTTCTAAAAGATGGTGTCGATGATTCTGTCCAGCTCAGCAGTGGTCACGAACTGTCGATGAACATTTTGCCGCACATCGAAACGGCCGCTTGTGTTGTTCGAGTGGGCAGCATGACTGACGGAATCGAAAGCTATGCCAATATCGGTCACTGGATGGAATCCAACGGCTATTTAATGTCGGGGCCGGTACGAGAAGTTTTTATCGTTCCACCGAATCCACAGCGGATAGAAGAGACGGTTTGTGAAATCCAATTTCCAGTCACAATCAACCATTCTGATTCATTACCACTCGCCAATTAAGTGTTCCGAAATTTTTTAATTGAAAAACATGTCGGCAGAAGATTCGGAACCTCGAGGAAACGAAATTTAAAGCTGTCTTTTTATTCAAAACAGGAACTTCGTTTCACTTAGCGGCGAAGTAGAAAATCACGTTTAACGAATCAATTTATTAACCCTTCAAAAAAGCCAATTAAGTTTGGAGGGTATCCCCTTGCACAAATCAAAAATTTTTGGACAAGGGATACTAAAAGGAAAAACAAAATGAATATTACACAACAAGTATCAATTGACGCATCAGCAGAAAAAGTTTGGGACATTCTCGGCAACGATTTTGCCAATATCAACAAATGGGCAGTGCGTATGCTTGCTTCATCAGGGGATCGTGAAATTGGGCCAATCGGTGGCCGACGCGTAACAACCGTTGAATATGGTGATGCCGTAGAGACGCTATACAAATTTGATGCTGAACAGCATGAGTTAGCATATTCACTTTCAGGTGAAACATTGCCTCCAATTTTGTCAGACATCACAACAGGATGGCGCGTTGAATCAAATGGGGACAATCATTC
>JANQSK010000277.1 GCA_028284105.1 Anaerolineae bacterium | reverse complement strand
TATTGGGGATTAGGGCCGACGCGGATTTTGGCACAAATTCGGATTCTTCAAGGTCGTCTTAATGATGCCAAGATGATCTATGAGCAAGCTTTCCAGACGGTT
Organism: Anaerolineae bacterium; assembly: GCA_028284105.1. Lineage (GTDB taxonomy): Bacteria > Chloroflexota > Anaerolineae > Promineifilales > Promineifilaceae > QQUD01. The sequence goes on along the minus strand of JANQSK010000277.1, from coordinate 4,665 downwards.
CAGAAGTTGGAACGGAAAGTGTTTGTGGGGCTAACTGAGCTTCATTTGGGGTTGGCTGAAGTGATGTATTACAAAGGGGAGCTCGAAACGGCCGTTATCCATATGGAAAAAGCCAAATCATTCGGTCCATCAGCCATCGTGCCGGGGAACGCCTATCGATTAAGCTGTTCAATGGCAAAGATTGAAGAGGCGCAGGGGAATTTCGAGGAAGCGATGCGCTTAATGGATCAAGCTGAGCGGCTTTATGTAGCAACCTATCTTGTCGATATGCGACCCAATGCGGCTGTTCGCGCAAGACTCCTGCTGAAAAACGGCCGTTTATCCGAGGCGCAAAGCGCCTTGCCATATAAAGAGTCCGCAGCCAATCAGACCATCACCTTTACCCAAGAGTACACCAATCTGACAATTGCCAATCTTCAAATTGAAGCAAACAGTCGTGAGCAGCTGGATGAACCGATCCAATTGTTGCAGAAGGTTCTGCATGATGCCGAAGCAGGCAGTCGCCAATTTCGGGTAATTGAAACCCTGATTCAATTAACCAAAGCACACCAGAAAAAGGGGGATCATCACCTTGCTTTGCAATATTTGGTGAGGGCCTTGTTACTGGCAGAGCCCGAGCAATGTGTTCAACCTTTCATTGATGAAGGGAAAAAGCTCAAAACGCTTTTGTCACAATTGCCACATCATGAAGAGTGGGAGGCTGGCGATAAAGATATTGTCATTCGATTTGGCCAAACGATTTTAAATAAAATGCCAGCCTCACTCAAAGCCCATCCCGATACACAGCCCTTACTAGATCCACTGAGTAAGCGTGAACTAGAGATTTTGCAGCTTGTTGCGGAAGGATTATCCAATCAAGAAATCAGCAGCCAGCTATTCCTCGCCTTAAATACGGTGAAAGGTCACAATCATCGAATCTTTTCTAAATTACAGGTTCAAAGACGTACGGAAGCCGTGGCACGTGCCCGTGAGTTGGGATTAATTCCTTAATTGCTTGAAATTCTGTCGAAAAAACGTTTATTGCATCGTTAAAAAATGCAAGAGACGTTTATGAAAGCAACGAAGCAATGGCTACGGCCGTTACAGGATTTTATTCTCCATTTTATTTTTGCTACGCTGATTATCTTTTTTGTGAATCAGCGATTTTTTATTCCTGGTTTAAAAAATATTAGTGAACGTTATGGAATTGAACCAGCGTATGAACAGTTCCTCCAAGAATTTTTAGGCGATGGTCAATCTCTTCCTGTGCGATATTGGCACTATTTAAAAAGCCTGCTCACCCTTGATTTCGAACTATTAGACAAAGATGTTTTTGTTGAAGCTTTGGTTTCAACATCTCGATTGTTGTTAGTAAGTGGTCTCTTAGCGTTACTTATTGGGATTGGATTTGGTGTAGTTTGGGGGTGGACTAGTCGAAAAGTCGTTTCAAATGTCAACTATACGTTAAGTGTGCTTTTGCGTTCATTTCCACCGTACGTGATAGTTTGGGCGGTTGGGCCGATGGTTCTTTTTAACCTGACTGCTTCAAACGATGTTGATCGATTGTTTTCCCAATATTATCTTTTTGTAGTTATTGCAGCAGCAATTTATCCTGCGGGATTGATCATGATGATTGTTCGCAATGCATTAAACGATTTAGCTTTTGAAATTTATATCCAAAAATCCCTTACTCCTGAAACAAATAAGGACGTGGCTCGATTAATTGGCAAACAAATCGCCAATGCGCTTTTGAAACAGTGGCGATTTTTATTCACAGTTTTGATAACGGCCGTTTTGGTGAGCGAGTCCTTTTATCCAGCAAGTGGCCTTACAGTCAACTTAGGTTCGCTGATCTATTTTTCAATGTTTGAAGACTTTTTAACGTTCCAAAGTGCTTACATCATTTTGACAGCCATTTGGCCATTGATTCGTCTCATTGAACAATATGCGATCCTTCTCCTAAACAGACAGAAGCAGCCGAATAGTGCCAACCTTTAATCAACCTTTGACGGCCTCTAAATACCGCTCGGCAGAAATAGAAACGGCCGTTTTACCATTCTCAACGATGAGTCGATCCCACCACGCTGCATAGATCCGATCAAACGAATAAGGTTCAATCGCAGCAACCACTTGCCTCACCTTAGAGGGTTTGAGCGGAATGTAGTTGGGATAGCTCCACATGAAGCTTACATGTTTGCGATCGGAAGCGACCATAAGCCCATCTCCAGTAAAAATAGCCCCTTTTCCATAAGCACCCTGTGGCCAATGGAGCACGGTGCTTCCCTCAAAATGACCGCCCACTTTGATTAAGGTAAGCTTACCAAACAAAGTTTTGGACGCTTCATTCCAATATTGGATGACTGGATCGGGACGCATCACAAAGGCTTTGTCATTGGCATGCAGGTAGAGCGGTGCATCAAATGCTTTGGCCCACTCCACCGCCGAACTATAAAAATGGGGATGGGAGATGGCGATGGCTTGAATGCCCCCTAACTCATTAACGGCCGTAATCGTCGCATCATCCAGTAAAGAAATGCTGTCCCACAGCAGGTTCCCTTCATCAGTTTGTACAAGTAAGGCACGCTGGCCAATTGCAAAAGAAGGTGTGGTGCCTATCCCATAAAGATGAGGTTCTTGCGCCAAGATGAGATTCTGATGCCCATCTCGCAACGCCTCAAGGGTGGTCCACTGTTGACCTTGTGCATTGACAAATTGGCGTTCGTCTTCACAGATTGGGCAGCTTGTCGGTGGATGAGATGATTCAGCAAATTGAGTGCCGCAGGTCGTGCAAATATAGTTGTTCATATCGTTGCTCCTCTTGTCACTAATCGAACTATGATTTAATCATAATCAATTAGAGTAAGGGCAGCTTCTGGTAGAAGATCAGACATATACTGTCATTTTGGACAGGTCACGCGTTTAGAAAGAGTCTATCCCATTGCGAAAACAGTGTTTGGGGCTAAGAAAAATGGAGGCACTAAGCCAGTTAAATTACTTAAGGGGAGTACATCATCGGGTACGTCCAGCCCAAGCGTATTTCGCATAAACTCTCGCCGTGCCAAACACCGTTCATAAACATCTGAGAAATTAGCTTTAAGCTGAGATTGTAATTGCGCATCAGCAATCACAATCGTGTCTTCCATGCGGGTGGAACCATATGTTTGGGAGAATGGAATCACATCGACCTGCATGACCATCCCTGAACGGATGCTGTAAGGAGAGTTGGGGAAAATGGGTGAGCTCAGCCACTCATCGTAATGAATGAGATGTCCAGGATTTAAAAAGATACCGAATTTTTCATAGGGAAGTTTTTCATCAATCAAATTTGAGACAGAACCACCATTGGTGCCAACGGTCATTAGTTTGAACCAGTCGTTCATAGTCTCAAAATAGAGTCCAGCAAAGTTTTCTGCGTAATCTTGGGCATCGGCTGGTAAATCTTTGGCACTTTCAGCGACCCAGCCAGACCGACAGCAGTTGCTACCCCAATAGCTAATATTAGTTGAAAGAGGGACTCCACGCTGAATCGTTTGACCCGTTGGGCTTGAAAGGCCAAGCGCCCAATTTTTCCCTGTTGCAAAGGTTGGATGACAGCCTAAGGGTTCGCCATTGAAGTTGGCCAATTTCGCTGCTTCAAAGTCAATCATGCCTTCCTGAAGACCAAACAGTAGATTTCTCATTCCCTCTGCGGCCAGAAAATTGGTGTATTCAAAGTAGGCGATTTCTTCAGCCGTACAAGTGGCGCGCAAGCCATGATTGGGATGCATCAGAATATCGCTGGCATTGGTGACGTTTTCCCAAGCGGATAGGTCTCGGCAGGCATCGACGATATAAGCAGGGATTTCAATGGCAAATTGGGCGTTTGGTTGTTCAACTTCTTCCATATATTTCCAACCAATACAACCCACATGACTGTTCGCTTGAATTCCTTCAGAGGCCAAAATATCTTTCATGAGGCGGCTTTTGTCTCTAGGCTGGTTAAGAAGGGAGAATGGTTGATAAAGCTCGCCTCTCATCTTACCTGCCACAAACAGTGGTGATACGGGCAGATATCCTTCACATTCATTGCCCACAACAAGAAGAGGGCTCTTATCCTGGCTCAAGATGAGCATGGCTTCTTCAAAACGGGGGTCAAATCCTGTTAAATAGGCGAGGTTTGCACTGTGCTCACGGTCTGCATAGACGAGTAAATGGGTGAGGCCTCGTTTTTCCATGGCCGCTTGCGTTTGGGCCAACCTCGTTTCGAATGTTGCAAGGCTAAATTGTGGTGGACGTTCCGATGGAGAGAAGGTTGGCCATTCGATTTCAATTAACTGATGTTTTTTACTGCTGCTCATATTGTTTCACCTAATTCTTTTAAAAGTTGTTCTGGCGTCATGACTGAATCAGAATCGTATTCAACTTGCGATTCTAGTTCAGCCACCACAAATTTGTTGTTGACGGCCTGTAGCACTTTTCCGGTCCATGGGCACTGCTGGGAGCCAAGGAGGACAACACCTGGTGCGACGCTCTCAGCCGTGTTGACATTGGGCGGAAGTTTGGCGCGATATATTCGGGTTACAGCGACGGGGGATATGGCGTTGACTTTGATGTTGTGGGCGATTCCTTCACCTGCTAAGCCATTCATCAGACCAAATTGGGCGGCTTTGCCAACCCCATAGGCCGTCACATCTGAACCTTCAAACG
>JANQSK010000273.1 GCA_028284105.1 Anaerolineae bacterium | reverse complement strand
GATTGGGGCCAGTTGCTAATAATTCTTCAAACTCAAAGTAGCTTCCCCAGGTTTGAAGGGCTTTATCTCGATTTGTATTTGTAGGCAAGGGTACCGGACGAGGAACACGATGTTGTACTGTCACACTGGGTGAAACTAGAAGAGCCTCAGAAGGTGAATCAACATCTAATGAAACCGCTTGTCGGATAAGCTGGTTCCTTAAAGCCAACATAGCGCCATTTCTTTCTCCTAAAAGGAGAAAATTCATTGCCCCTGGAAGTATTGGTTGCCAGTTAGGTTTTGGAACAAGTAAATCTTCATCTTCATCTTCACTTTGCTGCGTTAATAAGTCTGGAATCTCCGGCAAAGATGGCGAATTTAATGTAGGCAACAGGCTATTAATTGTAGGAGCTCTAAAAAGCTCGGGAAGTCCTGCTGACGGCTTATCTGATTCAAGTGCTGAACGATATTGAACTTGGAAATGAGGTGCTTGCCACCATAAATTAAAATCATTATCTGGGGCACCAACCTTTCCTAAAACCCCTTGTTTATTCTTTGTATATTGAACCCCATATCGAATTGCACTAAGCCCCCAAGGCCACTGCCTTAGAGCATTCTCTTTCAGTGACGGCCGATTTTGTAAATGGATAGGCTCAACACCATTAGTTTGTGGAGGCGTTAATTCAAAAAGTTCTATCTTATTATTTGGGGGAGTTGCATCATTAAATTGACCCTCTCGATATCTTAACTGTTTGGGAGTAGTCCGTAAGCGGAAAATCGTATGATGCTGAATGCCATTTGATTGTAGCAGAGGTTCAATTATCTTAAATCGATAATCTGTAATGATGGGTGCTTCATCCTCAGAAAGGGTATCTACACGCTTGATTTGCCTAAAACGAACAACTGCTAATTGAGATTCTGGGGAGAGTCTTTCACGAATAGATTGGGCCCAATTCACTGCAAAAGCCTCTAAGTTAGATACGCGTTCATCCCGGAATTGCGTAGCAATTGGCTTTAATTGTTTAGAGTTTGGATCAAGACATAGCAACTCTAGCACAGTTAAAAGCGTCGGAAGACTATTCACATCTTGAACCTTTGCAGGAGCAAAATCTAATCCCATATATGGACTTACTGTTAAACTTAGAGGAGGTAATATATCTTTTTCATTAATGTCCACATGCGTAGGAATTAATGTTGCAGCCGGATGACGTTTTAATTGCTTTTCATCGTCTACAAAAAATTGACTAGTGACTATTTGCAAACCTATTTCATACCAACTGTATCCTCGAGTATCATCATTCGAAGCAAACTGCCAAATTAAAGTGCCTTCTTTCCGCCATACCGGCATATCTTCTTGTATCCCAGCAGGCAAACTATAATTGTCTGGCAAAACTGGAGGGTAAAACGGTCTATGCGAATCAAAAGCGCGTTTTAATGAGATTGAGCGGCTCATGCGAGCGGGTGTATCTGGATAAGCGGTAAGAACGCTTTGGAAATATTTCCCTTGTCCTTCAGGGAGTTGCTTTTGATATCTGAACCAGCTCTCCTCGAGTGTAGTTGGATCTAACCTATCTAAAGTTCTACCAACGGCCGTATCCATTGGAGAAACAAGAATATCTAGATGTGCCGTATCTCTCCAATGTGAAAGATAAAGAGATTGCAAGGGCAAGTTTTCCACATTTTCCGATTTGAAATGACTCAAACGATAAATAGGATCTACCTGAACCCCCATTAAGTCATCCAAGTTTTGGCCGATTCCATCATGAGATGAGAACTGAAGGCGTCCGATAAACGGCGTTACAAACAACAACCATTGATCTTCTTCAAACTCATTGGATGCGTAATCTTCTGGCTGGCTTAATATGCCTCGCTGAATACCAACGGGAAGAAATTGAATCGTCGTCTGGGCATTATCGATAAGAGAATCAGTTTGAGAAAATTTTATCCAGTGAGGAGCGCTTGCTTCTACAATCAAAGTTGAAGCATCTAAATTAGATAAAGCCTCTTTAGATTCTTCTTCAAGCCATAAGGTCAGAAAATCTTCGTTGAACGTACCCCCTAAAATCCCTTTTCTTTGAACCCCCTTTACGGGATCAATAATCTTCCGATCCCGTATACTCAGAAAATCAATAAATGAAGTCGGTAGTAAGAACCGCACTTCTTGAAGTGTCGTCCAGCGATGTTCTTGAACAATCTCCCATCCATCTTCCCCTGCAATTTGTTTGATTTGAGCAAGTTGATGTTCCACAACAGAAAGAAATTGCCAAGAACCATCATCGATAAAGGTAAAAAGCAAACCTGGTATATTCTTTTGTTTACCAGAAAGAAGACGCTCGGTAGGCAGTTGGTGCTGATTAAATAAAATGCGAAGAGAGTGACGATAATGATTGAGTGGTGTTTGGGCTCCTTCGCGTGCAGCAGGCAACCTGAGTTTATCATTTTCGTTATCATAGCTCATCGCGACTGGCCAAGAAATCAGGTTTATAATTTCAGCTATTCCATTTATTACAAAGGAATCTTGCCAAACCTGCTCATCTGATTCCCATGCCGTTGTATAACCAATGACTAAATCACCAGCTGATGAACCAAAAAGTGATTGTTTATCACGTGATCCCCCTTCCCTTTTTTGTAAATATTGCCCCCAACGACAATGTAGTAAAACCTCTGTGAAACTGGTTGATAAAATCAAGTTTGGCCAACTCTGATCGTCAACCTGTACGGTCTCAAATGTAAATGCCAAAAAACCTGGGCTATTTGTTTCAAACTTTTCCATCCCAGTATTTTTTATTTGCTTGAGCATCATCCCAGGCAGTACATATAACTCTTCTTGAGAAGGAATAGTCCGTTCCCACGCAATCTGTATTCCACTCGAGTGGCTATGGCTCTCAAAAAGATCCACAGTAAGAAATTGAAATAATTCCAAGGCTTTAAGTGATGCAGAATTAGGGTTGTCAGATAGCAAATCATAGGCCAATGTGCCATTAATAACTGGCCGGTCAACATTCCCAATAAATATGTTAACCTGAATATCTGCCTCATACTTTTTTGATTCTATATCTAATGAGAGATTGAGCTTATCGGGTTGAATTGGTGAATTAGGCGTTTTAGGGAACTCAAATTCGGCATCGATAAGACTGATACCCTTTTTAAAAATAATTTGAGGCAATACGACAGTCCAAACCGTATCAAATAAAACAAACCAAAGATGGCAATTATCAATCTCAATTTGTGCGACTTCCCCTGCTTGGGCTGGCTTATAAGTGATTGAGCGCCACTCAAGGCGTGGTTGATTACTTTGCTCTTGAGCACTTGTTACAGCAAGGGGCCAGTCAGTCGCTACAGATTCTGTAAGCAGACTTATTTCAGTTAATTGCAGGAGGGATCTTTCTGGTTGGTGTTCAAAGCGAAGCGAGACGATATTATTAAGCTCAACCAGTTCACCAACACCGTCTAATGGTAGTTGCAAACGACCTTCTATTTCCAATACCGACATACCGTTATCTGAGAATTCAACTTTACTTAAACTAATTGGATAGAATTCAAGACCGCATAACATCAGTGGCAACTGACCACCTTCATTTTCCTGTAAGCGCCATTCATACCCATTAAGAAAGTTAAATTGACGGCTAAATGCTTCAGGATCGTTATTATCTTGGGCTTGAGGAGAGCGAACAAAATCAACTGAAAAGAGTCGTTCTTCCTTCGCGACCGGCAGGTTATGAAACCATAGCCTCCACTCAGTTTCGTCCACGGCGAGCTGCACAGGTTGGGTTGTGGTAGTCAAAACAAACTCTTGTGTTTCATCTAATGTTTTTTCAAATGAAACGTTTGTTTTCAAGAGGTTTTCTTCAAGTTGTGTTGCATCTCGGCTAAGTCCACGTTGATCACGAAAACGGCCATTTTGAATGGCCAGCTTCATACTACCAGAGGTGATTTCAATAGAATCGGACACATCATTAACAAGATGAAGGTTTCTATCATCCTCAATTTGAAATGCACCTGAAATCCCTTTTAGAGCATCTTCTTCTTTCAAAGAAATAGAATGGTCACTATTTGCATCAATCAATGATAACTGGCCAGGATATTGGTCCAATTCTGAATCGAATTGAATGGGCCATAAATTGGGCTCAACCAAATGCGCAATATTGAGACGCCCATCTGCTAAATAGAAGGCTGCTACGGCATCCAATGCGGCAAGGTTGGCTTTTTCAGCTAATGTTGCCCAATATTTGCCAAAAGATTTTCGATCTAATGGTTTAGGTGGCTCAGGTGCAACAGGTTCAAGTGTCACACTTTGCGTTTCAGAATCACTTTCTGGTTCAGGAACCTCGGCAAATGCATTAATCTCATCAGTATAGGGTGTGTCATACCGATATTGACCCAGCAGAGGTAACCCATCATTAAAGTCAACTCCATCCCCGTTTTGCAAACTGGGATCAAGATAAAGCCCTGGTAACGATAGACTTGCAAGAGCAATATCATGAAGAGCCATTAGCGCTTTGGGAGGTGTAGCATCACCTACAAAATGGAGCCAATCTTTACTGCCATTTTCTTCAACTCCAAACAGCCATGCATCAAAAGAAACTGGTTCAAATGGCATTAGCTGGCGACTTGTACTCGGAAAGTTCGGTGGATCTAGCGTTTGGGTTAGTGGCAAATTCTGTACCATCGGTAGTGATGGGTGGTGTCGCCAAATAAGGGGCATATCATTTTGCAACAATGGTAAATCAAACAATTTTTTCTTTTCAAATGATTCTAGAGTTTTAGAATCAATAGAATACTTAAATTGAAACTTTTGTAGGTCTGCTGCTGTTGGCGAATCTTCGGCCGTTTCGCTTTTGAATGTTAGCGAGTCAAATTCACATATCATCATCGGCGGAAAGATTTCAGTTTGTTCTTGATAGGTTCTTATTGGGATAGAACGTAATCCATCTGACCAATTTTGGAGAGAAGGGACTGCGTCGGCAGTTGTTGGTGTTTCTGTACTCAACCAAAAAAGCCCATCTATAATCACTTCAGGCCTATAGATGTCAAGCGATATAGATTGCAAGGCAAAACCATTATTTTCAGCCTTCAGCTTAAACGTGCCATCAGCCCGAGAAATATTAACAATCGTCAAATCCCAAAGATGTGCATCAGGTTCCATCTGCAAGGAATTTAATTGTCCATTTCCAAAAGAGACTGCTCCCTTTAATATCCTTTCTTCATTTTTAGCCTGATTGAAATCAAAGTTGGCAACATCAGCCTGAACATAAATTTGCTCAGTTAAGTTTGGGACTGGAATTTGCGCCCAGCCATCTGCTAATGGCATAAACCCCCATAAAAGAGGTTCATTAATTGGCGAGTCAATCTCCCATACAGGCGAAGGTCTGTTTTGAGATTGACGCACAATTTGTGAGGTAGATATGGGATCCAAAGCCAAGTTGGTATTTAGTAATGTTACTGTTTCTTGCCAGGCTGATTGTGACTCTTCGGTTGAAGCAGAATTTTCCCCAAAGTATTGCATATAGTTCTGCTGTTTCAGGGCATCTGTAGGCTCCATC
>JANQSK010000271.1 GCA_028284105.1 Anaerolineae bacterium | reverse complement strand
GAAGGTGATAGGGGTCCCCAAGGCGTAATCCAATCTTCGATCGCTGGGCCTTTACAGACGATTGACCTCACTAACCACCCAGATTCAGAGTCTGAAGCTCAACGATTACTTGATGAGGTCATTCACAAACGGCCGTTTCAAATTGAAACCCATCTCCCCTATTGTGCGAGTTTGATCGTTCTAAACGAATCAGAAGCTTACTTCCTAATCAATTTTCACCAAATCATTTTTGATAAAAGTTCACTTGGCACATTGATCAAAGAGCTCAACAGTTTTTATAGCGGCATGGGTAAAGAATTACCTGAGATTTCTACACAGTATGTTGACTTTGCAAACTGGCAGCAAAAAACATTGAACTCTGACCAAGCAACAGAACTTCACCAATTTTGGCAAAGCGTCTTCAATCATCCCTATCATTTGATGCAGCTTCCGCAAGCAAAAGTTATTGGAACAACGCAAACAGAAACCTTTTCATTTCAGATTGATGCTGAACTGACCGAACAATTACAAGCCTACGCAAAACAAAATAGCACGACGATGTTCATTCTGATATTAGCCATTATCAAAACCCTATTGAGCCAATATGCTCCTCAGAAAGATGTGCTTGTTTTTACATCGGCTAGTCAGGAAAAAGTTCGCTTTTCGGAACTAATAGGGCATTTCGCAAATATTATTCCTTTACGATCTACCTTTGATGATAACAAGCAATTTTCTGAAATGCTTTCTGATATTCAAAAAGCAGCTTTTGCCACCATATCTCATCAAAGTTTACCCTTTGAACAAATATTAAGTCTCTTAAAATTGAAAGGGGGTACAGCCCAAAGCAATCTCTTCCAATTCTTCTATTTGTATGAAACCGAGGCACAAGATCAATTAAGTTGGAATAGCGTTCAAAGCAGTTTGCTTTCTGATGATGGTGAAATGAACACCTTTGATATTCGTTTCCAATTTAAAAGTGAAGCAGCAGCGCTTAACGCAACCCTTGAATATAATGCCGGTCGTCACGATAAAAAATTCATTCAGGAGTTTGCCAACGCCTTTTTACTTCTAACTCAAAATATTCTTCTCAATCCAGATACTCCAATCGACCAACTTGTGGATCAAGATACGGTTTCAGTGGTTACGGCCGTTCCAAAAGAAACAACTTTTGCGCCAGCCAACGATGAAATAGAGTCAACTCTCATTCAGATGTGGCAATCGCTTTTGAAGGTTTCACCGATTGGGATCAATGACAACTTCTTCGAGCTCGGTGGACATTCGTTATTAGCCGCCCATCTATTTGCAAAAATCAAATCAGAGCTAGGCAAAAACTTGCCACTTTCAACACTCATCCATAACCCAACGGTAGCTCAACTCGCCACTCTCATTCGAGAAGATGCGCCCCTCACAGAATGGCAATCTTTAGTGCCCATACAAACAGAAGGGAAAAGACCACCACTCTTTTTAATTCATGGCGCTGGTGGCAACATTCTGCTCTATCGGGATTTAGCCGCTGATTTGGGTCCCGATCAACCCGTTTATGGGCTTCAAGCGCGTGGCTTGGACGGCAGTGGTAATTATCTGACTGACTTTAAAGAAATGGCTGCTGTTTATCTCAAAGAGATTCGATCAATTCAGCCGAGTGGACCCTATTACTTTGGAGGATATTGCTTAGGTGGTGCACTCTCCTATGAAATGGCGCAACAGCTTAAAGCAGCTGGGGAAGAAACGGCCCTCGTGGCGATGTTTGAAACGTTTAACATCCATTCAAATCCAGCCACCTATGACGGCACTTACAAACGGATCCACAAATTACAAAACCTTTGGTTCCATGCTGATAATCTTCTCAAACTACCCTTAAAAGATAAGTTGATCTTCTTTAAAGAGAAAGCGTCTGTTGAATATCAGCGTCTTACTACGCGACTCTCTCTTTTAAAACATCGTGGAAGTAAAGCGTCTTCTGATGACGATTTAATTCATTTACAAATTGACAAAATTAATGATGATGCGCATGAAGCGTACCACCCCCAGCCTTACGATGGTCATGTTGCTATTTTTAGGCCCATCAAGGATTTTAAAGGAATGGAAGATCCGTCCTATGGGTGGGAGACTTTAATTCCCGAAAACGGCCGTTTTGTGCGCTATCTCAATGTCAATCCAAAAGGGATGATGGTACGGCCGTATTCCAAAGAGCTGGCCCAAAGCTTACGTGACCTCATGGATGAAGCCATCCAAACTAAACAGAGCTAATGGACCAAAAATTCATCTCCAAATTCCTCAAAGGATCAATTTCGACGTCTACTGGCACTATCGTGACCGTGCTCTTCCATTTTTTGAGCATCACCGTCATGACCCGGCAGCTTACCCCTGAATCATTAGGCCAATACTTTTTAATCTTAGCCACCGCCATGTTGCTCAAAGTGCTATGTAGTGCTGGCCTTGATTTGACGATGGTCAAATACCTTTCCGATCAAAAATCAGGCAATGAAAAGATGATCTCCTCGATTTTTATTAGTCGGATGATCATCATACTGACTGTTGGGCTTATCACCTTTATCTTTGATGGCATCCTGACACCATTGCTAGGTGAGGGTTACCAATCTTTCTTGCTGTTTATCCCATTTATCTTTGCAGGACACAGCATCCGGGAATTTTTCCTCTATCTTTTACAAGGCGTTCAGCATTTTAAGCATTATGCTTTGCTGCAAATCATTTCAGCCATTTTCAAATTTGGTCTCATTCTCATTTTGTTTAATCAACTTTCAGTGACGATGCTGCTGTATGTCGAAATCGCTATGCTCGTTTTTTCAATTGGCCTTTTAGCTTTTTGGGTTCCTTTCAAACAGTTTGGCATCTCGCTCATGAGCTTCAATCAACAGGATATCAAAGAAGCGCTCCAGTTTGGACTACCGCTCTATTACACGAGCGTCATTCGTATTGGCTATAGCAAAAGCTCTGTCTTCCTGATTAACTATTTTCTGAATCCCATCAACATTGCCATATTTGAGGTGGCTTTAAAAATCCCAGATGGATTTTCACGACTATTTAAATCCTTTATGACGGTCTTTTTCCCATCGGCATCCACTCTTTTTGCGGAAGGTAAATCTAAAGAAGCTGTTCGGCTAATGAATAAATCAATTAGCTTCTTTTCGATTGGCTGCACGACGCTTTGTGTGGGGGCATTTTTGTTTCGAGATGAAATCGTCTCGCTCGTTTTCTCTGCCCAGTATGCTGCCGCTAGTTTGCCGTTCGCATTTTTATTAACGGCCGTTTACTTCCGCCTCATTGGGAATATTTTAGGATACGCCTTAGTTTCTGCCGGGTTCCCCAGCACCTCTTCCAAAGTGAACACTCTATCCTTAATCGTCTATCTTATTTTTAGTCTACTTTTGATTCCGCGAATCGGGGTTATGGGTGCTGTGTATGCCATCATCTTGATGAATAGCTCAGCCATCATCGCCTATTTTTTCTATCTCAAACGAGAACAATTAACGCCAAATATCACCCACTTTTTATTTCCAACCTTGATAGGGATATTGCCTATTGGATTGAATGAACTATGGGGTTCCCAGTTCTTGACCTTCAGAATTGGATTCTTCATTTTATATTTGGGGTTATTGGCCCTTTTCCTACCTGAATTTCAGGATACCTACAAATTTGTCAAAACTATTTTGCGTCAAGCCACAGCAAAAAAAGTCAAAACGGCAACATAAACAGAAACTTATTATGAATAAACCACTTCCTTCAAAATCATCTCCTTATGCCTTTATTATTGGATTAGACAGCATCCAAGGATTGCAGTCTGCACGCTTGTTGTCAGCCAGAAAGGTGCCTGTCGTTGGCTTTTCAACCAACACGACGTTTTATAGTAACAAAACCCGCGTTTGCGAAAAAATTTACTTTACCAATACGGGCGGGGATGAATTAATTGAATTACTTTTGTCGATTGGGCCTACGCTTGACGAAAAAGCTGTGCTTTTCCCCTGTCAGGACAAAAATGTAATCAACCTTTCTGCAAACCGAGACAAGCTCGCCCCCTACTATCATCTGATGTTACCTGAACACAAAACGGTCCAAATGATGTCTGACAAATCGACGTTTTATCGGTTTGCACAAGAGAATGGCTTCCCACTTCCCCAAACGCTAATTCTCTCATCACAGAAAGAGGCTGAAGAAGCGGCCGTTTCTCTTAAATACCCCTGCATCATCAAGCCACCGGTTCGCCTATCAAGCTGGTCAAAACATACGAAGTTAAAAGGCATTATCAGCCAAACCGCCGAGGAATTTTTGGCCAACTTCAAAAAGTTCAACCAGTGGTCTGAGACGCTCATTGTGCAGGAGTTGATTATTGGCAAAGACAGAAATCACTACACCTGTAACTGCTATTTTGACAAAAATCATGAGCCTTTGGTTGTGTTTTCAAGCCGCAAACTGCGTCAATGGCGTCCCCAAACGGGCCAAGCTTGTTCTTCTGAAGAGATTGAAGACAGCACCGTTGTCGAAGAAACCGTTCGCCTTTTTAAACATGTCAATTATGTAGGGATGGGGTATTTAGAGATGAAGAAGGATGATCGTGATGGTAAATATTACATCATTGAGCCCAATATCGGCCGTACAACGGGACGCTCTGGTGCTGCGGAAATTGCAGGCGTTGAATTCCTTTACACTATGTATTGCGATGCTTTAAATAGGCCTCTGCCCAAAAACCGAACCCAACAGTATCGCAATGTGAAGTGGATACATTTGCTTCGTGATACTCAAGCTGCGATTTATCATGTACGACGGGGGGAGCTCACAATGAAGGAGTGGTGGCAATCGGTGAAAGGACCAAAAGCATTTGCCATCTTTTCATGGCGCGATCCATCACCCTTTATAGCTGCTCTTATGCGGGCTATCCCTGAGCTGCTTTCACCTCGGGCAAATGCTTCATAATTTGCGATTTTGCATGGGTTACAAAGTAATATAGCCAGCATCCAATCCCAAGTAATTTAAAGCCATCTTCAAAAAAGATGCGCCATTGCCCGACAAACCGTTCAACGAGTTCATCTAAATAGTCGACGCCAACTGACAGTCCAAAAAAGCCAAGCGCAAGTAGCAAGAATGAAAAATCGCTTGCTAATATTTCATTTCGGAACAAGAGCAGCCATCCCAACACCATCCCCAAATATGATCCTATGACAATCTTTTGGGATATACCTAATCCGTTGGGAAAAACATCCTCGTGTAATAAAAAGAGATCATCTAATAGCAAGATAATCGTCAAAGTCCCTGACCAAAAAAGAAATGATTGATTCGGAAAATTAGACTTCAATCTTTTTAAAAGGTTCCAACTAAACAGGCAAACGGCGGCAGCCGCACACCACAACAAAATCCCAATATTTGAAACAAAACCAATATAAAATGGAATGTCAGCAACGGCCGTTGGATCACGCATTAAATCTGTCAGCGGAATTGATCCTAAAACGGTAACACCTATCACCAAAATCAAAACCCCTATTGGGAAAATGAACGCTTTTACGATCGATTGAGGCGTTAATGATTTGATTGTTTTTAACGCATGGAATTTGGTCGTGTTGATTAAATTAGAATAGGTGCTGTTCGTTGTCATGTGTAAAGTCTCGGTCAAATTTTTGTGGATAGCTATAGGCTAATTGATGTTCCTTACATTACTTCTGAGCTATTTGTGCAGTGACGTTTCACCTTTGTACCAATCATTGATAATCCTCAAACCACAGCTATACTCATAGCTTCCCACTGATTGCTTTCATTTGAAATCAAGTCACTCAATAAAAGAATTTTTCAGTTTATAAACCCGAAAACGAAGGTAAAAAAATCGATATGATAAAAATTGCTGAGTTTTTACCGCCAACCCCTTCACCGCTTTGGAAGCTTGCCAAACAAGCAGGGGCAGATTGGGCTGTAGGCGGTTTGCCATTTGATGAACCATTTAACGGTGATGATGCGCCCTGGGATTATTTGCCTCTATTGCGAATGAAAGAGCGTTACGAAAGTGCAGGATTTCAGCTTGCCGTTATTGAAGCACGCCCACCGCTCAATAATGCAAAGCGAGGCTTGCCTGGGCGTGATGAAGAGATAGCAACCGTTTGCACCTTGATTGAAAACATGGGCAAGCTAGGCATTCCCGTTTGGTGCTATGAATGGATGACCGACTTTAACTGGCTCAGAACCAATACAAACACCCCATCTCGTGGGGGCTCACACGTT
>JANQSK010000256.1 GCA_028284105.1 Anaerolineae bacterium | reverse complement strand
GGATATCTGGCCGGCTGCACAAGATAGCATCGAGTTTGTCACGGCCAGATATCCAATGTGAAGCGTTCTTGAGAAGAACGGCCGTTTTCGAGCACATTTAAAACATACTCAGTTTCGAGCTCTTCATTGGAATTTTGTCGTGAGTTAAGAAAGCGGGTTGGAAAATGCGGTCCATCATGCACTGTTACATCTAACTGTGCACCCATTTTCCCAAAATGACCTTTTAAAATGTCAATGTCCATGAGTTTTTCTCCGAAAAATCATAATTTGAATGTGATTTTATACGTATTGCTGCTCAGTCAGTAAAATCATCTGACCGAGTGGACATGGGGTGGAGTTGGAATAATTCTTGCGCATAATGGACCTCCAAAAAATAAAAAGCGGATTCGCCTAAATGGAGAACCCGCTTTTGATGTATCAAATTCTGTGAAAGGGTAAGCCTATCCTAGATGAGGAGGAATGAGGGCTCTTCGTTCTGATCACTCTTATCTTTCCGAAGAGTCGAGCGTTTTTGCGATTCGCAAGTTCTGTCACTCGACTGCTCCATCACAGAATGTTGAAGCGGATTATTATTCTCTTCTTTTGTCGTCAACTTGTTTATAAATCGCTTTAATTTCGACATGACGACAATATAACGACAAAATTGAGTTTTGTCAACCCTAACTGTGAGTAATACGGCCGTTTTCCAAGAGAGAGCAGTCGGAAAAGGGGAGTTGTAATCTTAAGATATATAATGACAGCAAAAGAGAGGGCTTAATTCTAGTATTCAAAAATCACTTTGGGAGGTAATGGTAATGAAACTTGTTCAATGGTTTAGCATCGCAATTGTTTCAATATTTATCCTAATCAGCCATTCAGCCATAAATGCTGGGGGCAGTATTGTGTTATTACAGGATGATTTTAATAGAGCCAATAATCAACTCTTAGGCATTCCTTGGATTGAAGAAAATGAAGGTTTCACTACTTATCAGCATGCAAACGGCATGTATCTAGCGCCATCTTTTCTTGAAGTTGCAGATAATAGCTATGCAGTTCACATGGAAAGCAATCCAAACTGTACGGGCAGCTGTGTCTCAAATCACGCTCACCCATATGCGTATGCTCCACTCAATCAAGCTGTAAATGGTTTACCTTTGGTGATGTCATTGACCCTTCAGCCCCACAAAGGGGAACGAACAGGGCAGGTGATGGGCGTGATGTCTATCGAAGATGGCTTTCGAGAAATAGACCCCGAGCCAGTTTCATATTACATGCCTCAAAATGGGTTGGGTGCTATGGTCTTCCGCTCTGCTTTTAACTTTTCAAATTCAAGAATGGCTTTATTTCAATTTATAGAAAGCACCGAGGAAACGATTATTTTGGCCGAAGAAATGTTGCCTTTTCAGCTTGAGAGTCTCAGTGTTTATAGTTGGGAGTTTACAATTCATGAGGATCTAACTCTCTCAACGACAATTTCAGGCCCTCAAGGAACATTCATGATTCAATCAGAAGCGGTAGTAATCGATTATCAAATGGACCATTTTTACATTTCAACTAGGAGTCCGGGTTCAGGTGAGCATGGGTATGATTCCGAACCTCATATCTTAAAACTAGACAATTTTCTTGTCACGCAGGACGCTGTGAATTTATGTTCTCCATCCCATGAAACTGTGCCTGATTTTTGTCCTCCAGTTGAAGTTATTCCATATGAGCTGTATCTTCCCGCAATGTTTGGTTGTAATTCAAATATTAACTGTATTATTTTGAAGGGATTGGAATAGAAAAAGAATATTTTTTTGGCACTCATTATGAACAACAATGTCACCAATGAACTAATCTCATTGGTGACATTGATTCGCACAATTTGAACCGATACAAGAGATTTCAAATTTAGTTTGTGCCACAATGCTCAACTACGATATCAAATAAAATATCAACTAACTGTTCTACAGATTTTAAATCAACCCATTCCACAGCAGCATGGGCTCCTTCACCGATTGGCCCCAAAAGGATGGCTTCAATGCCTGCTGAACCTAAAACCTCTGCATCTGTCCAGCCCAAAGTACCAGTGAACTCAGCATCTTGATGGCGGTGATGAGCTACATTTTTTGCTACAAGCTGAACAAAAGGGGAGTCAGTTTTTGTTTCATATGGACGCCGAATGAATAAAGGCTTAAGTGTGGCTTTAAAATTTTCATCTTGGGAGGATAGTCTATTGATGATCTCTTGTAATTCAGAGGTTGTCTGTTGTTCAGTTTCGCCAGGATTAAGGCGTCTCTCAATTCTAAGAATACAGTTGGCAGCATAAGCACTAAGTTCAGTTCCTCCCTGAATTTGAGCAGCATGTAGAGAAGGGGTTCCAACGAGGGAATGTGGTGTTCTGCTGCGTAACTCTTGCTCAAGCTTTGCCAACTCGCCTAAAAAGCGGCCCATATGCATATTGGCATCGATTCCATCCATATACCGACTGCCGTGAGCTGCCCGTCCAAAAGTTTCAACTTCGTACCAAACAAAACCTCGATGAGCGACACAGATGCCAAAACCGGTTGGTTCAGTCACAATAGCAGCATCCGCTGAGTAATGTTTGACGATGTCTGCAGTACCGATGCTGGCATATTCTTCATCAGCTACAAAGGTAATGATTAAATCCCCGTTTAAAGAGACATCAGAATCCACTATGACTTTAGCCAAAGCGATCTGCGCTGCAACGCTACCCTTCATATCAAAGCTGCCCCGTCCATAAAGCTTTCCATCCCGAATAGCACCCGAAAATGGTTCTACCATACCCTCAACACCGACCGTATCTAGGTGTCCGTTAAGCATTAGGGTCTTGCCATCCCCTTGCCCGCGAAGAATGCCTACAACATTAACACGGCCGTTTCCTAAATCATGCTCTATAACTTCAAGATTAAGCTCTCGTAGAAGGCTAGCCACGTAAGCAGCTATCTCAGATTCTGCTGGTGCGCCTGGCGTTAAATCTGGGTTGCGCGAGTCAATTTGAACCAGTCGCTGTATGATGTTGGTCAGGTAAGTGGAATCTATTTGTTTCATGTTTGGATTGTTCCTTATTAAAATGAAAACGTTTGACTATTCATTAAATCCTATAGACCTCAATCCAATTGTCCAATGATTTGTTTCATTTACTGGAACACTTTTGAAAAATGGAACCTTTTGACCCAGATCGGTGTAATAAGGGTAAATGATCATTTTGGATAACGATATCAAACAGGCTGAAGAACCGAATCCGGAAACGGCCGTTCTCATTCGTGCAAAGAGTGGGGATGAAACCGCTTGGACGGACCTTATTAAGGCGCACCAAGATGTTGCTTTCCGTTTGGCTTACCTGCTGCTTGGCCACGATTCAGACGCTGAGGATGTGACACAAGATGCCTTTGTGAGAGCCTATCGCTATCTAGACTCACTGGATGTGGAACGGCCGTTTCGGCCATGGTTGCTGCGGATTGTTAGAAACCAGGCGTACAACCACCTTCGAAGCGCAAAACGCTATTTTGCCATGATGAACAATATTTTTCAGCAAGCGCCAAAGGCCGAAAAAAACAGTTTACCGACACAATTAGACAAAAAGAATGATGCCTTTGAATTGTGGCAAGCTGTTCAAACTTTAAAACCTAAAGCGAGGGAAGTCATCTATTTACGTTACTTTCTTGAACTGTCTGAAAAAGAAACGGCCGAAACGCTTAACATTCCGAAAGGGACTGTCAAATCAAGAACAAATCGAGCACTCGCTTCATTAAGACCGATAATTGAGCAAAAATATCCATCTTTGAAAGAGTTATTATGAAAACGCCTATCGATGACACAAAACTGCGGCAAACGGCCGTTACTTTTCCATATCCGAAAACACCTAATATGGCACCAGCAGTTTGGGTAAGGATTCAAAAGGAAGCCACGACTCCATTTGTTCAATGGCGATTTGCTATTGCGTCTTTGATTATTATTTTGCTGTTTTTAGCCGTTGTGCCTCCCGTTAGAGCCGGTTTAGTTAACTTTTTCCGTTTAGGTTCAATTAATGTGTTTTTAGGTGAGACATCAGAATCCATAATTAGTTCACCTATTCCACTACCAGAGTTGCCAGGTCAAATGACATTTGCTGATGCGCAATCGCTTGTCACTTTTCCAATTAATTTCCCACCTGAGTTAGGAGAGCCAGACGCTGTTTATTACTCAGAAGATTGGTCGGGCCTTGTCACGCTCGTGTGGCAAGAGCAAGGAATTCTTCTA
>JANQSK010000238.1 GCA_028284105.1 Anaerolineae bacterium | reverse complement strand
TTGTTAAGCCAAAATCCAGCCATCAATCACGTCTTGATTTTTGAAAATAAGGGAGAAGCTGTCGGGGTATCCAATCCACATCCGCACGGGCAGATTTATGCCACGAATTTTGTTTTCAAAACGATAGAAACTGAAGCTCGTGCATCACAGGCCTATTTTCAGGAACACAAACGGCCGTTATTCCAAGATATCCTTACCGCCGAATTTAAAGATCAAAGCCGAATTGTTGTGGAGAACGAAACGGCCGTTGCGTTTATTCCCTACTTTGGGCGCTACGCCTATGAGCTTTTTGTGGCGCCAAAATCCACACACGCCAGCATCGCTGCTCTGTCAGAGCGTGAGGTCGTTGATTTTGCGGCACTTCTTCAAAATGCCTTGATTCGCTTTGACAACCTGTGGCAGATGCCGTTTCCCTATGTGATGGCGCTACACAATGCACCAACGGATGGCAGCAATTACGAAGGGTTCCATTTCCACATCGAATTTCATCCCCCACTACGAAAACCTAATTTGCTCAAATATTTAGCGGGGCCTGAAATTGGAGGCGGGAACTTTTTAAGCGACACGCTGCCTGAGGAGAAGGCAGCTGAACTACGTGCTGTTTCGGATGTGCATTATTCATTAAGAGAAGAGAGTAAAGAGTAAAAAGAAGAGAGTGAGCGCTTATTCAAATAATATAATCTCTGCGAAACTCAATTTAAACGCTGTGTTCTAATTTAATGATAAGGTCATACAAAATGAACGATTTCAAAGCCTTTGCAAAAAAAGTCAGATTTGAAAATAGACCATTTTTTGTTCCTGACCAACCCATTTGGATAGGGAGAGCACCTGGCCGACTCGATGTGATGGGCGGCATTGCGGATTATTCAGGATCTCTGGTGCTGGAAATGCCTATTGCCGAAGTGACGTATACGGCCGTTCAGCCCAACAGCAGCAATACAATCAACATCCTTAGTTTTAGAAACGGCCGTTCTCAACCATCTTCCCGATTCACCATGCTGCTATCAGCGCTTCAAACATATCCCACATCCCAAGAGGCATCCCGATTTTTTAAGCAAAAAGAAGAAGATGCATGGGCAGCCTATATTGTGGGTGTGCTGTGGATTTTGGCGCAAGAAAAGGGAATTCAATTCTCACAAGGCTTAAACATACTGATTGATTCAACGGTGCCAGAGGGAAAAGGGGTCAGTTCCTCAGCTGCGGTTGAAGTCGCCACGATGCAAGCGATTGCCAACGCAATCAATATTGCGCTTGAGCCAACCGAGCTTGCCATTTTATGTCAACAGGTCGAGAATGAAATAGCGGGTGCGCCTTGTGGCATCATGGATCAAATGACGGTTGTCAACGGCCGTAAAGAGCACCTTCTAGCGTTGTTATGCCAACCTGCAACAATCCAAGGTCATGTCAAAATTCCATCCGAGCTCTCGTTTTGGGGAATTGATTCTGGCATTCGACACGCTGTTTCAGGATCAGACTATGGCTCTGTGCGCATTGGGGCTTTCATGGGACTTAAAATTTTACAAACTGTAACAGGTCAGCATTGGGACAACTATTTGGTCAACATTTCTCCCTCTCAATTTGAGCAAGAACTGAGGGCACATTTGCCACTTGAAATGAAAGGCTCAGATTTTTTAAGGCAATTTGGCAACTACCCTGACACCGTCACATCTGTAGACCCTGAAAAAACTTACGCCGTACAACAACCCACTGCCCATCCTATTTTTGAGCATTTTCGGGTGCAGACTTTCCATCGTTTGTTGACTGGAGGGGTTAAAAACGGCCGTTTATTGGGTGAGCTCATGTATCAATCTCATGCCAGCTACTCCGCTTGTGGGCTTGGTTCTGATGGCACAGACCAAATTGTAGCGCTGGTGCGACAGGCTAGCTTAGAAAGCGTTCTGTTTGGTGCAAAAATTAGCGGGGGTGGCAGTGGGGGCACGGTCGTTGTTTTAGGTAAGAGTGATGCCCATGAGGCAGTCTCAACCATTGTAGATCAATACGCCACAATGACGGGGATTCAACCCAAGCTATTTCACGGCTCGTCAGATGGGGCACACGTTTTTAAGGATGGTGTGGGGTGACACAAACTGATGTACTTATTGTGGGAGCAGGCTTATCAGGCCTATTAACGGCCGTTCATCTACAAAAAGCAGGGTTGAAAACGGCCGTTTTTGAGGCGCGTTCACGCGTGGGTGGACGTATCTATTCGGAGCCTGTAGATGGTCTAGACGCCCGTTTTGATTTAGGGCCAACTTGGTATTGGGAAGACCACCATCATTTTAAAGCCTTACTCAAAGAGCTTGAGCTCACAACCTTTACCCAATTTGATACAGGCCACATCGGGTTTGAGCGTCACCCTTCGGCAAAGCCTGAATATTTCACCCAACAAAGCTGGCCACAGCCTGTTTCGTATCGGGTCAATGGCGGTATGATGGCGGTCATCGATGCCGTACAAGCGAAGCTTGAGCCAAATACCATTTACCTTAATCATCGTGTCACTAAAAATTAATGAGGACAACGGTACACTAACAGCCGTATACCAAACAGATGAAGAGACTAAAACCATCATCGCCAGTCATGTCATCGTCACCTTGCCACCCCATTTAGCCGATATCAGCATCAAATATCTGCCTGAACTGCCAACGGCCGTTTCCCAAGCGATGCAGCAAACCCAAACATGGATGGGACAAGCAATGAAGGTATCGATCGTTTATGAAACCCCTTTTTGGCGACAGCACGAATTATCCGGGTTAGCAGTGAGCTATCGGGGGCCTGTCCAACAGTTTCATGATGCATCACCCGATAATGGCAGCTGTGGAGCACTTTTTGGCTGGCTTGGAGATGGTAGCGTCGGACGCACGCTTTCTTTTGAGGAGAGAAAAGCAGCTGTCATTGCTCAAGTCACACGAATTTTTGGTCCAGAAGGGAACTCCCCCCTCCATTATTCTGAAGTGAATTGGGATAGAGAACCGTTTACAACAGACTCTTCATATCAGTTGGAAAACCCTCATGAACATCCTCAATATGGGCATCCGCTTTTGCAAGAGCCGCAGCTAAACGGCCGTCTTCATTTTGCCAGCACCGAAGTCTCTCCCATCAATGGGGGCTACCTCGATGGTGCGGTCTATATCGCAAAGCGCGTTTCGGAACGAATCGTTGGAAGCTAAAGTAAGGTGCAAAGTGGTAGGATGCAAATCCCTTCTCACCCAGTCTTAAATCTCATATTGCAAAAAAATCGTCTGGCTCTGCTCCTGAAACCCAACTGATTGATAGAGCTTAACAGCGGCTTGATTGGCTTGCCAAACACCGAGGGAAACGGCCGTTTTGCCAGACATTTTTTGTGTTTGTAGAACGTGATTGAGGAGGTAACGTCCGTAGCCTCTTCCCCGTGCTACGGGCAAAATGCCTATCGGTTCAATTTCGGCAGTTTCAGCGTCAGGATGATGTATCCAAGCAAAGCCAGCAACTTCTGAGCCATCCTTTAATAAGAAGAGCTGATCTTCTTTTTGGGCAATTTCCTGAATTTCCTCCTCTGAATACGGCTGATACCAACGCAAGCCTTCAAAGCAACGATCATATAAAGAGGAAAACAATTCAATAATTTTCTGCTTCCTGTTTATAGAGATAGACACATCTTCTCGTGGCGTCTTGACACGCTTTACCTCAAAATTGGCCAACTCACACAGCATGCCCAATTCGACATGCTCAACCTCAAACCCATTTGATTGCATAAAAAGCGCGGCAGGACTGTCTCGCCTAGAAACAACAAAGCTGATTTGCTCAACGGCCGTATGTTTCAAATCCGTCTTAATATGCGCTAACAGCTGGCTTCCCAGACCCCGCCGCCGCATTGATTGCGCAATACCGCCATGAAGCTGATACAGTCCAGTCAAACCCGGAACGGCCGTCACCGTCCCAAACCCTACCGGGCGACCATCCTGCACGAGCACCCAATTCCGATAAGCGCGCTCCACAAAAGCTTGAAACCGAGTAGGCGAAACGGCAGTGTCCCCCAACCGCACCAATTCTACTAGGTCAGACTGTCTATAACGCCGAATCATGGGTCATAGTGTCAGGTATTCGGTGTCAGGTGTCAAATGGGTAGAATGGCAAGGTTGCAGAGTTGTAAGCCACTTCTCAGCCATAACTCCCACTCTTCTCTTTTCTCTCTACGCTCTACTCAAAATTGATCCTTGACAAAAAAACAATCTTGTTTATACTTTTTTTTCACAAACAGCGAATATTCGCTAAAAGATTCAAAAAACCTTAAAAACTGACATTCGCGGAGAGGAAAACGGATGGCGAACAACGAAATCACAATCACTGGCTCAAAAGATTTCCC
>JANQSK010000232.1 GCA_028284105.1 Anaerolineae bacterium | reverse complement strand
CTTTGGCATCTTCACCGTCACGCACACATTTCCGATTAGCAGCGAAATCGTGATACACCCACCCATTCACACCAACATTCCGATTCCACTCCCTAGTGGCCAAAGCAGTGGGCAAACGCGCGCGCAACAAACGGTGCAACAGGCTACCCTCAACGCCGCTTCAATCCGAGATTATCAGCCCGGTGATCCATTTCGCTGGATTCATTGGCCAACCTCAGCCAAAAGACAAGAACTGTTTGTCAAATCATTTGATCTCGATGCGGCGGGCGCCATTTGGATCTGCTTGGATTTGCGAGAATCTATTCAACTAGGGGAAGGGATGGATGGCACTGAAGAACACGCCGTTGTCTTAGCTGCTGCCTTATCATCACAAGCCATTCATCAAAATCGGCCCATTGGATTTGCAGGATACGGCCGTGTTCCCCAAATTGTTACCCCCGCGCTTGGCGCTGAACAGCGATGGCGCATGTTGCGTTCGTTGGCGTTAGTGAAAGCAGATGGGGACACAACGCTCAAAAATGGGCTTGTAGATCTGAATCGTATCGCGCGACGTGGAACGGCCGTTGTGCTCATCACACCTGATTTTCAGCTTGATTGGGTGCCACAAATTAATAGCTTGCAGAGGAGCGGCATAAAAATGTATGTCACCTTACTGGACAGGCAGAGCTTTGGTGGGACAGTGCATTCGGACGCTTTAGAGCATGATTTACAGAGAATTGGGGTACAAACCCAACGCATTAACAGAGGGGACCTTGGCCTCGCACCTGAGGAAAGCCAAAAGAATGTGTCTTACATTGTCACAGGGACAGGCAAGACCATCATGACCCAAAATTCATAGCTTTTTTTTGAGAATATTAATATTCACTATGGCAAAACGACTGATTGAGTATCTTTATTACCGTTTTCAACCTAAAGAAGGATGGCTTCCGTTTGTTCTTTTGTTAGGTGCTGTCACCAGCGGAATTGTCTCAATTATTGAAGTCGGTTGGGTACCTGAGGATAATGTTGTCTTTGTTGCAGGTTATTTGGGGCTGCTGATGAGTGTGGGTTTGGCAAAACGGCCGTTATCCACACTAGGTGCTTGGATATTCATTCTTCTTTATGGATTTGTGATCGTCACCATTCATTTAGCCAATCTGTGGCCTCGACTTGATTTACTTTTTTTGAACCCAGGCGGGCTTATTCCCTATTGGCAGCAAAACATTGCCCTTTTTATTGACCAAATGGGGAGTTGGTTCCGCGCATTGTTTACAAACGGAAGGAGCGAAGAAACCGTTGTCTTTGCTTTTGGTCTTGGTCTTATCACCTGGTTTTTAACAGCTTATACGGGATGGAGCACCTTTAGAAATCGCAAACCTTTACTGGGCTTGACGGCAATGGGGCTGGGCGTCAGCATCAACCTGTTTTTTGGCAATGTTCCCCCTTTTTGGAGCGCCATTTTTGTGGGGCAAGTCGGCATCTTAACGGCCGTATTGCAATTTTCTAACCTCGAAACAGAGTGGAAAGAGAAGAAGATAGATTTTTCAGATGAAGTTCGCACTGATTTGGTGCTCTATGCATTAGGTATTTCTGCAATCTTGCTCGCTATTTCCTATGCTGTGCCAAGTATTCCCTTTACCCGAATTGCAGCAGCCTTTGCCAATCAGCCAGCCGTTCAGGCTGTAGAGGATAGTTTTGAAGAACTATTTGCAGGTGTTAATCAACCGGGACAAGGCTCAACGCCTGGCGGTGTGGGAGGTGTGGGCATCCTGCCGCGCTCATACCTCATTGGAAATCCACCGGAACTGTATGAAATCGTTATGATGCAGGCGCAAGTCTCAGTGATCAATGAAGATGGAGAACAGTTGCCGGCATCTTACGGCGCTTATCGTGGCAATCATTGGCGTGGGTTAAGCTACGTAGAATACACAGGTAGAGGCTGGGCACTGACTGATGAGCGCACTGAACCGCTCGATCCCCAAGAATCGATACCCCTCAAAACAGTCAACGACTCCCAGTTGCTCTTTCAACAAATCGATTGGCAACGGGATAATCGATTGACTCGCTACACGCTTGGCCTCCCCCTTTCCTTTGAAGATGAGGTCATTGCCTATTGGCGGGGATTAGATGATTTAGTACGTATTCGTGGGGAAGAACAACAGTATGCTGTTACTTCCCGTATTTCGATAGCATCGCCTGACCAATTGAGACAAACGGCCGTTTCTGAGACCGATCCCGTCATTCTGAGTCGCTACACGCAATTGCCAGACAGTGTCCCTCAGCGCGTCCACGATTTAGCCCAAGAAGTTGCAGGCGATTTTGATAATCCTTACGATCAGGCACGTGCCTTAGAACAGTTCTTGCGTCAATACACCTATTCATTAGATGTCTCTCTACCTCCAGAAGAGCAAGATCCGGTCGATTATTTTCTATTTGAATTGCAAGAAGGATATTGTGATTACTACGCCACTTCCATGGTCGTGATGGCACGCTCTTTAGGGCTTCCCGCACGCATGGCGATTGGGTATTTGCCTCAGCCACCTGATGAAAACGGTATTCAAACGGTATTTCAAATCAATGGCCATTCATGGGCAGAGATCTATTTTGAAGGGTATGGCTGGATTGAGTTTGAGCCTACGGCTGCATTCCCAAGCCCTCAAGATGAAAATCGCGACATCACATTTGATGACAACATCATTCAAGAACAACCCGAAACACCATCAACACCCCTTCCACAAAATGAATTGCCTGAGCAATTGCCCTGGTGGCGAATCGCCATTATTGGCCTCGCAGCGATTGGGGTATTTGCTTGGCAATGTCGCGAAAGGCGAGCCCGATTGGCTGACGAGATTGTGTGGACTTACGGCCGTTTACAAAAAAGTGCATCCCGCTTAGGCTACTCCGATGCA
>JANQSK010000221.1 GCA_028284105.1 Anaerolineae bacterium | reverse complement strand
AGTTGTGCCAAATCCCTTTTTCTCCAGGCCAAAAAGGTAAAAAATGGGTCTTACATGTGAAATTAAGCTTGAGATATAGCTCTTGTGACTCATTGTTGGAAACGGCCGTTGCTCCAATAATGAGAAAGCACAAATGTAAGCGATATTCATTACATTGAAGATGTACTATGTTTTGTTCCACCATCATTCCTACCGTAGGTCGAGAGCACGTCAACCGCGCTGTTCAATCCGTTTTAGATCAACAGTTTGATCCAGAGCAGTTTGAAATTATCGTGGTCAATGACTCAGGTAATCCCCTGCCGGAACAACCTTGGCATCACTCTCCCTTAGTCACCATCATTCACACTCAAAAACGCGAGCGGTGTATGGCGCGTAATAGTGGTGCTTCAATAGCCAAAGGACGCTATCTCCATTTCTTGGATGATGATGATTGGATGATGCCGCACTTTTTAACTCATTTTGAAAAGCTTGCTCGGCACTCAACGGCCGTTTGGTTATACGGAGCCACCCAATTGGTGGATCGAGACGATCAACCCATTATTCAACTGCATCATGGCCTCAAGGGGAATTGTTTTGTGCAAGTGATGGCGGGAGAATGGATTCCACTTCAATCTTCTCTCATTGAAGCCGAGACCTTTTTTAAAGTGGGTGGATTTAACCCGCACATTCCCGGTAGCGAAGATATTGATTTGTTGCGACGCGTTGCGCTCAAAGGAGAGCTTGATTCAGTAGATGTGCTTGTGTCACAGCTCGAAATGGGGTTAAGTGGCAGCACAACCGATTATGATTGGTCTGCTTTGATGGCGCGCTGGGCACGGGAATCGATATTGAATGAACCCGAGACGTTTAACCGTTTGCAAACATCTGCCAACGCATCTGAATGGCACGGCCGTATTTTGCGACTGTACCTTACTTCAATGGTGTGGAATCTGAAGAACCGACGACTATTAACGGCCGTTAGCCGATTCAACTATGCTTCAGCCGCCTTTTTTATGTCGGGAAAAGCGTTGCTTTCCTCAAAGCTGTGGCAAGCAGTAAAAAGCCAATACGAGAGCCCAACCTTCTTAAAAGGGTTTGAGGCAGCGAACGTGCCCGTTGGGCGACGTGAGCTAAATATATAAAAGAGTTCCTTATGAAAAAATCACCAAGAGTGACGATCGGTGTCCCCATTTACAATGGCGAAAAATATATGCGCCAAGCGTTTGACTCCATTCTCAATCAGACCTTTACAGATTTTGAGGTCATCATTGCGGACAATGGGTCAACTGACGACACGGTCGCTATTTGCCAAGAGTATGCGGCTCAAGATGACCGTATTATTTTTCATCAAAATGAATCAAATTTAGGAGCCGCCTTTAATTACAACAAGGTGTTCCATTTGGCACGGGGGGAATATTTCCGCTGGGCTGCCCATGATGATTACAATGAGCCAACCGCCTTAGAACTCATGGTGAAAATGCTTGATGAAAACCCCGAAGCCATCTTGAGCTATCCGAAAACCATCTTGATTGATGGAAATGATGATTTAATTGAATATCATGAAGATTACTATGATCTTCGTTCAAGTAGCGCCTCAGAACGATTTTCAAAATTCTTTAAATCATCTGCATGGTGTCATCCTGTGTTTGGTTTAATTCGAACCGAGGTGCTTGGGCGTACGGGGCTGATCGGCAACTTTGCGTCTTCAGACCGGGTATTGTTAGGTGAGCTTGCTGTTCAAGGAAAATGTTATGAGATACCCGAGCATTTAGCCTATCGTCGACTGCATCCTGAGAACTCAACAGAGGCAAATCAAACGGATGAAGCGATGATGAACTGGTATGATCCAATGAAGAAAGCAAAATTGCTCACCCCACGTATTGTTCGGATGATTGCTTATGCAAAAGGCATTAATCGCGCGCCCATTAGCTTTGGTGAAAAGGTGAAATCTTATGGGGTCTTGCTTAGATTCTATCTTTCACTGGATCGCTTGGAGGGTGTTCAAAAAGAAGTGAAACAGCTCTTTAGAGCAGTGCCTAGATTTTTCTCACGAGCCTAAATCTAAATTGATTTAAAAATAGACTATAAAAGCGCCATCAGGCGCTTTTTTTGTTCCGTTTTGTTTGTTTATTTACGATTTTTGGGGGTGTTACTATTTTGAAGCTGTTAAGGCTTTCTTCTCTTCATGCTTTTTGAGGGCAACCTGCATGATCTTGTCAATTTGATTTTTGAAGCTGAGCTCATTGGTGATCAGTTGATAGGCATCTTCAACAATTTTTTCGCGTTCATTGTCATGCTTCAGATAGTGCAATATTTTATTTGGAAGCTCTTCAATGGGAGCTGACACGTAATGAACCCCCTCTTGATACGCTTCACAGTGGGGCAACAAAGGCTCTGAAACAATCAGTGAGCGATTAGGAGCAGCCATCGAGAATCTTGAGTAATTATCGTCATACCAGGTGCGAGTGATGTTCAAGGTGATTTTGGCGCGATTGAGGTATTCTGTTCGATCATCACCAAAGATAAATGGATTTTCTTCCCCATCGGCAATGTACATGTTTACATTGTGCTTTTTAAGCTCGTCACGAACGTAATCGACAAGCTGACTACGGCGCATTGATCCCCGTTTCCCAATCCACAATACATCAATATCCCGTTCTAAAGACATCTCTTTGTACCATCGTTGGGTGCCGCCCCATGCTGCAACGACCGTAGGTAAGGCGTCATTTTTGCTGTGTAGCTTGGCATAGACGGATGATGAATCCGAGAATACGTCGAGCCAGTCATTTTTATAGGCGTAGTAGTAATCCCCTACATAGAGATATCTGATGAATTTTGATCGAATTAAGGAAAACGGCCGTTTGCTGAATAAATTGCTCCAGAATGAGCCTTCAGATTCGGCCAGCCGCTCATATTTTGATCGGAACTTGCTCAATAAGCGAACAATTGACCAAGGAATTCTTAGGTCAGGGATCCCTTCAGTGTTCCAATGAACAATTATGGGGCGATCTTTTTTAGGAACGTTTGCGTAGAGTTGTGGGACAGTGAGAAAACGGCCGTATGGTCCAAATGAGAAGATAAAATCAACGTCTGCTATTTGTTTGCTGTTAGGGTCTAAAAATGACAGTTTATAGCCTAAATTGCGAATTTCGTCTCCGATTACAAGGGCGATACCGTCATCAGGCTCCCAACAAACGACCGCCACGCGTAATGGCTCATGTACTTCTACCGGCATATTTCCTCGAACAAGATCTTGATACACAATTTTTGGCTCCAATATTAGCTAACTAATATTAGATAAAAACAATACAGCTTTTGTTTTGTAATTTACTTAAACAATAAATTTTGAAAAACATCGATGTTGTTTAATGAATGTTTTGACGCAATGTTCCCAACAAAAAGGTCTATTTGAATCACAATAATAGTGGGAAGGTGATTGATCGTAAATATGAAAATTGTAATGACAAGTTCACTAACTGGAAACTCTCAGTCTTTAACATATATAAAAAATTTAATTATTTTTATACACCCTCAATCGTATTTAACGATCCTTACAATTTGCTTTTCATTTTATAAAGAAAGAAAGTAAGCACTTTACAACTTACCTTCTTTTAAAGTCAAGCACTTAATTGTTGCCGATAATAACGGGTAAGTAGAGCATGTATTGGCTCGTTGGCGGTGTTGGGTCTTCTTCAAAGATAGCCTCAATCGTCATATCGGAATGCAAGGTAATGGTTAATGGGTTTTGTGTTGTTACTAAATCACCTGACCAGCGTGAGAACGACCAACCGTCACTGGCAACGGCCGTAACCGTGATTTGATCCCCATAGTAGTACAAGCCAGATGATGAGAAGTCGATGTTTCCATTCCCTGTGATGTTTGTTGTGACTGTGATGAGGATACGAGTGAACACGGCCGTTACTTCGGTATCGCTATTTAGGGTGATGGTAACTGGGTTATCCGTAGAATCAATATCACCTTCCCAATGGGAGAACTGCCAGCCTGTTTCGGGAACGGCCGTTAAGGTGACATCCATTCCTTCCACATAAGGGCCATCATTGGAGCGATCGATTGACCCATCACCCGTTGTTGATGTCGTTAGCGTCACAGGGTCTGGTAAATCTTCTGCAAATACGGCCGTTACGGAGACATCGCCTGTTAATGTAAGGCTCAACGGATTGTCCATTGAGGTTACATCCCCAGTCCAGTGAGAGAAGAACCATCCAGGGGCTGGTGTCGCTGTAAGATCGACTTGTTGATTGTAGATGTAAGGTCCATTAGCTGAACGGTTCACTGACCCATTGCCGGTTGTGCCGGTTGACAGCGTTGGGATGATTTCCTCAAATCGTGCCGTAATTGAAACATTTTCAGTCAATGTAACGGAGAGTGGATTGTTCGAACCTGATGCATCGCCAGACCATTCCACAAATTGCCAGCCCGTATCAGGAACGGCTGTGAGCTGTACCGTTTGGTTGTAACTGTAAGGGGCATTGGCAGAACGGTTGATGGCGCCATCACCAATGGTGTTTGTCGTCATTTCAGGAATGATGGCTGTGAAAACGGCCGTGATGGTGGTGTCATCTGTCAAATTCACTGAAATAGGATTATTTGTACTGGATACATCCCCTGCCCATTCCACAAATTCCCAGCCAGCATCAGGCACAGCGGTGAGTTGAACCGTTTGATTGTAGCTGTATGGGCCGTTTGCTGAGCGATTCACTGACCCATTTCCGTTTGTATTGGTTGTTAAAACAGGAACTATTTCAGCAAATATGGCTGTAACGGCGAAATCATTAAGTAAGGTGACAGAGAGTGGATTCGTTGAACCTGATGCATCGCCGGTCCATTCGATGAATTCCCAGCCCGTATCAGGAACGGCCGTTAAATCGATGTTTTGATTATAGGTATAAGGGCCGTTCGCAGAACGGTTCACGCTGCCGTTTCCAGTAATGTTCGTTGTCACTTCAGGGACGATTTCGGCAAAGACAGCCGTAATATTGGTGTCGCCTGTTAAATTCAATGAAAGTGGGTTTGTAGAGCCTGTTGCATCCCCTGTCCATTCCACAAATTCCCAACCGGCATCAGGAACGGCCGTAATATCGACCGCTTGATTGTAGGTATAAGGCCCTTCATGCGTTCGTGATAATGTTCCACTGCCTGTGATGTTTGTGTTCAAGGTTGGAATGATCTCGCTGAACACGGCCGTTACTGAGTGGTCGGTCGTTAGAGTGATCGAGATTGGATTGCCAGAGCCTGTTGCATCACCAGACCAGCTGTCGAATTCCCAGCCTGTATCAGGAACGGCTGTTAATGTAACGATGTCGTTAAAGCTGTAGGGCGCATCAGCTGAACGGTCGATTGAACCACTACCGGTAATGTTGGTTGCCAGTGTTGGAATGATTTCAGTGAAAACGGCTGTAACCGTAATGTCGGTAGTTAAGGTAAGTGAAATAGGATTGGCGGTGCCGGTGGCATCATCTGTCCAGTTTACAAACTCCCAGCCCGTGTCAGGAACGGCCGTTAAATCGATGTTTTGATTGTAGCTGTATGGCGCATTGGCTGACGGGTTGACGGAACCGCTGCCGCTAGTGAGTATGGTGACTTCAGGAATGATTTCAGTAAAAACGGCCGTGATTGTTTTGTCTGAGTCCAAAGTAATAGATAAAGGATTATCAGAACCAGAAGCATCCCCGCTCCAGTGCGAAAATTCCCAGCCGATATCTGCAGTCGCTGTGACTTCTACAACTTCATCAGCTGCATAAGGATACGCTTGACTGAGTGATGTTGAGCCGCTGCCCGTTGTGTTTACAGTTAATGTGGGGTTGTCAGAGTTCGCATTGTCTTGAATGATAACGCGACCAAATGTTGCATCAACGTGATGGGCCGTTAACAAAACGGATCCGTTGCGTGGGGCATCTGCATGTCCTGCTTCTTCTAATGCCCAGGTTACTGGTTCAGGATCATCTTCATGCCAAACTTTAAATCGGAAGACTGACGGGGCATCCGTTTGGGTTTCCATTTGCATTTTGAAAATGTAAGTTTCGCCGAACGTCACATCAAATGGTGATGTTTCAACCTGACCATCTTGATTATAAAATTGGAGGTAGTCGTTGGATAAATCGTTTTGGAACCAAGTCACCCAGCCAACCATACCCAATTGAGAAAAGCCCCACTTCGGTTGACCAAAGGTGCCGTCGTGACCGAGCCAGTGAGTGATAAAACCAACGCTTGGCTGCAGGCTAGGCAGAACAACAGCATCAGGGCTGTCATCTAATTCATGAATCGTAATGGGAACGGTGATGGTGTAATCGGTCCAGTCTAAATCGCCAATAGCAATAACGCGGTCATAATCCAAATAGGTTGGCCGAACGCCACCATTGTCAATATACCAGTGGCCATCTACAACTTCACCAAGCTCTTGAATGTTGTTGGCTGTGCTCCAATCTGCAATGTATGGGATTGGCCATGTATTGACATTGGTGTAATCAAATGTGATAATTTTGGTTGAGGGATTGCCTAAAGAGTCATCAGCCCAGATGGTGAGAGTGTTCGATCCAACGACTAAATCCCCGTTCGTTGTTTCAATATCGAGGTTGAAGTCACCCGCATTGGCTAAGCGACGGTCATCTGGCCCAATTTTAAAGCGTTCAATAGAGCCGGAATTTATTTGATACTCGAGGGAGTTGGCATCGATGCCATCGGGGTCAGAGACATTGCCAAGGATGTTGATCCAGGTTTGTGGCGTTCCCACTGTCCCAAAATCATAATCATTTTCATACCAAACATCGATGGTGGGGCCACCTGTGGAAGAAAAGGCACTTACTGTTGTGATGCTGCTTACCAATA
>JANQSK010000219.1 GCA_028284105.1 Anaerolineae bacterium | reverse complement strand
AGCTTATCAGATTGGGTTAATAGAGTGCCATCAGGCCCCTGCACATGCACAAAAATTTGATAGTTAATATCCATTTCGCTGATCGCTTTCCAATACAGCGTCATTGGAATTGGGGTGCCTGGGGAAACGGCCGTTTCTCGCGCACCGTCTATCCCAATCAGTATCGCTTGATCACCAAAATTATGCGCCACTTGGAATTGAGCTGGCTCAGCAACCAAATCAGTCGAGTTATAACGAAGGACACCAGATGGATTAAGCACAAAGATAAAAAGCAGATTCAATAGCAATAGCGACAATCCAATGGGACGGAGGCTATGACTTTTGGACTCTTCCCCGTTTATTAAAGCGTAATTCTTCTGGCCAAAGTTGATGACGGCTAAAACGGCCGTTATCAACAATGCTCCCCAGCTCAAGAAAAAGCCTAAGCGACGGGCTGGAGTGCTACCAAATTGAACATCAATTGTGTGCGTTCCTTCAGGCACGGGAACAATCAAAAAGCCATCAGGACGACCGAGTTCCGTTTCTACCACTTCCCCATCTACCTTGACTTGCCAGCCTGGAAAATCAAAAAGAAAGAGGCGTAGGCGGCTATTTTTTGGCGTTGTCATCGTGTATCGAAGATGCAACGGCCGTATCTCTTCCCCAATCACCGTTGCCCCTTCTGGGAGAGTAGCCCGATTCACCCGATCAAGCGGTTCACCATTATAAATTCCAGCCACCACATTCCCATTGCGTTCAGGAATAGTATCAACTGTTGCGGGCACAAAATCAGCCGTTGAGGTTGTCCCTAACCAGCGCCCTTCATGTTCAATGAGCGACATGCGTAGCGTGTTGACTTCGCCAAAGTCAGGCCATGGATTGGGTTGACTCAACACCAGTCCTAACAAGATTGGCAGCATGATAGCAACGGCCGTTCCCCAAGCAAGGTAGGTCGTTCGCTGTAAAAGCGCGACAATACCAACCCCAGCCACAACCCCAAGCATAAGTGCTGTGGCGCCCATTAATCGCCATGGAAATTGGAAGAAAGGCAGCGCAGGAATAGCTTCCCAGATAGGTTCAGAGACAGGCATCATTAAGAAGATAAGAAAAAAGAAGCTGAATACAAAGAAGCCCACTTTTGGCTCAATCTTGAGTTGTTTCGCAGAATTGGCCTGCCAAGAACCAACGCCTAAACCGATCAACCCAAGCAAGCCTAAACCCCATTGAGCAACACCTAAATTAAAGCGAAATTTCGGCTCTGTTGCCCCCCAATCCAACCGTATGGATGGGGCAAGCAAGTCGCGAATAGACAGAAAATGGGTTCGAAAATCGAAGTTATCCCCCTGACCAAGCAGGGTGTTTAAATTGACTGCATCTCGCTCAAGAAAAACAGGAATCCAAAAGAAGGCGGCACCACATAACCCTAAAATTAAAACGATTAAGGGTTGCCAATCACTTTTCTTATTTGCACTAAAAACAAAGTGCCATCCAACCCAACTGGCCAAAATGCCAAAAAAGAGGAGTCCCATTAAATTATGGGTCATAATGGTGGCGGCAATGAGCGGAACGGCCGTAATCAAGGCCCATCGGCTCCGCGTGCGCATGTAACGGTCCAATGCCCAAAGCGCTATGGGGAATACACCAAAACTAAAGGATTCTGCTAGCACACCGCGTGCGTGTGGGTCGATATATTGAACATAGGGTGCATAAAGATAAACGGCCGTTGCAATTAAGCCAGCTTCACGTCCCCAGTTATCACGAACAAACCTGTACGTTCCAATTCCAGCCAGCAATAACCCCAGCACAAAAACAAACTTCACACCGTCCACTGCATCAAACGCCTCCCACATAGTGGAAAACAGGCCCACATAGTAAGAAAGCGGCGCATAATAATTAAAAATTGGATATCCATACCCGTGATAGAAGTTGGGTGCCCAGCGTGGATAAATTTCTCCACCTTGGATGAGAAGTGTGAGCTCATGCAACCGGAAGATATGCAGCTCGGCATCCGTCTCAGCAGGTAAGCTACCACGACTTATAAATGGCCAAATCGCAATGAGCGCAATGCCAATAACAATAAGATATCCAACATCAAATTCCCTTGCTCGTGGGAATCGTTCTAAAAACTGCTTCATAAATCTTTGTTGTTCTAACGCATCAAAAAAGAACTTCAATCTTAAACTCGTTCAAATTAATACGTTTTTCTCCAGTCCCTTGTCCCTATTCCCCACAAAAAAACGTGAAACGTGACAGCTAGGAAGTGTATCACGTTTCACGTTCAATTTTAGACGAAACCCCGACGGTTTAACCTCGGGTAAAGTGCGAATCTGCCTTGCAGATTGATTGTTACTCGTTTTCTTTGATATAGGCCTTTACGGCATCTGCAATCAAGTCAGGATTTTTAACGACAGTGACCCCAGCAGCAGAAAGTGCTTTGAACTTCCCTTCTGCAGTACCCGAGTTCCCTTCTACGATTGCCCCCGCATGACCCATACGACGTCCTGGAGGAGCTGAGCTACCTGCCACAAATGAGAAAACGGGTTTTGACACATTCTCTTTGATGTATTCAGCCGCCATTTCTTCTGCATTCCCACCAATTTCACCAATCATAACGATATATTTGGTTTCAGAATCGTTTTCGAAGAGTTCGAGGCAATCAATAAAGTTGGTGCCATTGATTGGATCACCACCGATACCGACACAAGTTGATTGGCCAATCCCTTCACGAGTTAAGGCATCAACCACTTCATAGGTCAATGTTCCACTTTTAGAAACCACACCAACAGGGCCTTTCATGGCAATGTTCCAAGGAATAAAACCGATCTTAGACTCTTCTGGGGTGAGCAAGCCGGGACAGTTTGGACCCAATAAGCGGGTATTTGATTTATCAATCACAGCGCGAACGCGAGCCATCGCCAAGACAGGAATGTATTCGGTCACACAAACAACAAATGGAATGCCTGCATCGGCTGCATCAATAATCGATTGAGGTGCAAATTTTGGCGGCACGATGATCATGGCTGCATTGGCACCTGTTTCGGCAACGGCGTCAGCATAATTTGTGAAAATAGGAACTTGAGCACCATCGGGGCCCTCAAAGTTGGTTCCCCCTTTTTTCGGGTGAATCCCAGCCACGACGTTAGTGCCTTCGCTCATCATTTTGCGAGTGTGGAAGCTACCTTGCCCCCCAGTGATCCCCGCAACAACTACTTTGGTGTCTTTGTTAATTAAAATACTCATGATTAACCCCCATTTGCGGCCGCGACGGCTTTTCTTGCTGCATCAGTGAGAGAAACGGCCGTTTCCATTTCAGCATCAGCCAAAATCGCCATTCCTTCTTTTGCGTTTGTTCCTGCAATACGAACAATCATAGGCACATCGGTGTCAACCATCTTGAGCCCATTCACAATTCCATTGGCGACTTCATCACCCTTGGTAATTCCACCAAAAATGTTGATTAAGACACATTTCACTTTTGGATCAGAGAGAATGAGTTTAAGGGCAACAGCAACTTTCTCCGCATTTGCACCACCACCAATGTCTAAGAAGTTAGCAGGTGAGCCCCCTTCTAATGTGATCACGTCCATGGTGGTCATCGCAAGACCAGCCCCATTGACCATACAGCCAATATTGCCATCAAGCTGGATAAAGTTAATGCCACCTTT
>JANQSK010000216.1 GCA_028284105.1 Anaerolineae bacterium | reverse complement strand
GCTTCCGAAGAAAAGCATTGCCCTGAATAAGAGACACAAAGCGCCCCATGCACAAACATTTCGAGTTCACAATCAGTTTGTTTGCTGATGGCTGCAATTTCTTTAATGGTCAGTTCTCGTGCCAACACCACGCGGCTTACTCCAAACTGCTGGGCGAGGGCAATCCCTTCGGCGCTGGTGATGCTCATCTGGGTGCTGCCATGAATGTCGAGGTCAGGTGCAATTTGATGCGCCATTTGGGCGATACCAATATCTTGAACAATGATGGAATCAGCGCCTGCTTTGGCGATCGCTTCTAATGTTTTGAGGGCGGGCTTGATTTCATGGTCGAATACGAGCGTATTAAAGGTGACGTATCCTTTAACGCCCCGCTGGTGCAACGTTTGCATCACCTCAGGTAGTTCTGATAGCGTAAAGCCCACTTTGGCACGGGCCGTAAAATGATTCAGTCCAAAATAGACTGAATCGGCACCCGCTTCAACGGCCGTTTCAAGCTGAGGCCAATAACCAGCCGGGCTCATGATTTCTGGTTTGATGTGATGCGTTCGCTCTGCCATAGCGCCAGAATTGTACATGGTTTTTGAAATTACAAAACCGTAATCAAGCTGAAACCCATCAGAAACGTGCAGAAATTAATGTAGGCAAATGAAGATTAGAAAAATTGCAAAGTACGTGTTCTTAGGCCTGATAGGTCTGCTGGTTATATTTTTGATTACTCTCTTTTTAAGAAAAGATCCCCTTCAATCGACGCTTGAAAATCTCGAGTCAAATGGCTATTCGGGTGGAATTTTGATCGCCGACGGAGAAAATGTGCTTGTGAGTGAAGGGTATGGCTTTGCCTCTTGTGATGATTCTGTGCCTAATACAGCGGAGACGGTGTTTTCAATCGGATCGATAACTAAAATGTTTACGGCCGTTGCGATTGGACAGCTAGAACAGGCTGGTCAGTTAAACATTGACGACCCCATCAATCAATACTTTGATGATGTCCCCTCCGATAAGGAAGATATTACCATTCGCCATTTGCTCGATCATACAGCGGGACTGGAAACGTATCACGAAACAAAAAGGCTGGGTGACTTTGAATCGATGGATCGTGAGAAAGCTCAGTTTGAAATATTACAT
This sequence comes from Anaerolineae bacterium, assembly GCA_028284105.1. GTDB lineage: Bacteria > Chloroflexota > Anaerolineae > Promineifilales > Promineifilaceae > QQUD01. The sequence goes on along the minus strand of JANQSK010000216.1, from coordinate 817 downwards.
AGAGATCTGCTGGCCTCTCCTGGGGCTGAAGAAAATTATTCCAATAGTGGATATACCATGCTTGCTCTCCTGATTGAAAAAGTCTCTGGGCAAACCTACATGGCGTATGTTCGTGAGCATATTTTGCTTCCAGCCGGCATGACCTCAACGGGGTTTTGGGGAGATTCTTTTGAGAATCATGCCTCGACACCCAATGAGATTTTAGGCTGTAGCGCACCCAATGATTGGGAATACAGCTGGGTGATTGTCGGAAATGGTGGCATGGTTTCCACTATTGAAGACTTGCATCGATGGGTATTGGCTTTGCAAGGGAATGATATCTTAAATGATCAGGCCAAAACACGATTGGGGTTGGATCAAGCATTAGCGATAGGGTTTGGTTCAGCAGGAGGGAGCAGCCAGCATGAATTTAATGCAACCATTGAATTTATCGGTCGAACCAATACAACAATTGTGGCCATTAGCAATCGGAACACGCCTCGCGCAGAATCAATCGCAAGACAACTTATGTTTTCAACGCTTCAAGAACTGTACTTGCCGCATCGTTAATATTTTCATGACCCACATCCCTGCCGCTTAATACGCTTTTTTGAAGATACAATAGTGAAACTGTTATGTGAAAATCAAGAAGTATCTTGAAAAAGAATTGGCAAAATTTTGATTTTCACCGAGTAAATTTCACATTTATTACCTGTATTATTTCAAGATATTTTCTGAAATTTACATATTTAAGAAAGCGTGAGGTGTGGGTCATGACAGAGAAAACAAGTTCAATTTTAGTCGTCGGTGCAGGACCTGTAGGGTTAACGTTGGCAAT
>JANQSK010000214.1 GCA_028284105.1 Anaerolineae bacterium | reverse complement strand
CGGCACGAATTTGGGCTTCTTGATAGAGGTTTGGATTTCCTTGTGAAACTAATCCCCCGGCAATGTATGCCAACGCGGTCGCATTTTGTGGATTGATATCAAGGGCGCGTTGGGCTTTATCTACAGCTTCGGCATATTGTAATTGAGCACCGGTGGGGTCCCCTGAATCTATCAATCGGTCTCCATTGGCAAGATGAGCAACGGCATAAGCGGTCCAAACATCTTCATTGTCGTTGGCAAGCACCGTGGCATCCTCAGCCCAACCGAGTGCTTCTTCGGGCCGATTGGCTTCAACAAGCAGGTTCATCAAATCGATGTAAAGCTGGGGACGTGTCGCATCTAAGCGCACTGCATCCTGATAATAACCAATGGCTTCTTCAAGTTCGCCATCGTTGTAGCTCAGTGTGGCTAGCAGGGCGTATTCAGTTGCAGATCGAGTTGGTTCAGGGGTTGGTGTTGGAATGATCACCTCTAAGACCTCTTCTCGGTTTTGAATCACAAAAACAAGAATGACCATGCTGAAGATAAAGAACAGCATGAATAAACAGGAAGGGCCTTGGCGTCTGCGCCTGACGGGACGATCGTTGATTATCATATCAGGCGAGAATGTTAGCATTTGCGTGAGGGGTGGGCAAATGTATTAATGTAGAAGATAAATTGTGATTTGAAAGGGATTTAGGGCTAAATAAGCTTGACTTCTAATTTTGCGCCCTAAATCCCAGTAATTAAGTTTTAATTAGTCAATACTATTTCTGTGTTTAAAGCGCCAAAGTAGCCCAACCGGGTAGCCGATCATTTTGGCGATGTCACCCACAAAGCGAATGATGGGAATAAGGGCAAAGGCGCGCACGCGTGCTGGGGGACGCCAGCCCCACGTGGTGAGCCAGAGACGTTGAGCTGGTTTTTGGCAGTAAACGGCCGTTCCCAAAAACAGTAACGGCCAGCCTAACTTGCGCTCTTTCCAAATGAGCCGAAATAAAACAGGAATCCCCACAAGGTATGTCGCATAACGCACAAGATGACGAAGTGGCCAGAGGTTAGCTTTCCCATCTCCTCTGGCGTAATTGTAATATTGTTTAAAGAAGTCTGGCAGACTGCCCCGAGGGCGGAAGTAAGCAACGGCCGTATCTACAAATGGGAACTCTCCATATTGGTCGCGTAAGGCAAAGTCAAAAACGAGATCTTCACTGTGCTCTAGCCATTCAGGATACCCCCCAACAGCTTCCCACGCAGTTTTGAGGAAGGCGACAGAGCGGCTTGATGGCAAGAATTTTTCAGGAACAATATCTTTCCGTGAGGGAAGGACTGTCGCTCCCATCACGACTTCAAAGTCTGTGTATGGATCAGCTTCAAACCAACCGCTAGAAACGGCCGTTTGTCCCGACTCAATCGGCTTGACCAGCTCTTCTAGCCAGTAAGGTGCTAACACTACCCCCGCATCAGTGGCGGCAATGATTTCACCATCGGCAGCGGCAATGGCGCGATTTCGCCCAATACTAATGTTGCAGTTAGGCACAATGATCAGTTTCAAGGGCAGCCATGTCTCATACTCTTTAAGAATTTCAATGGTCTGATCTGTTGAGCCACCGTCACAAATTACGATTTCATCAGGAAATCGCGTTTGATGGATGAGTGAGTCCAGTAACGGCCGTATACTTTCGCCTTCATTTTTCACTGTTGCAATGACCGATATAAACATGAGCAACCTGTTCCTTCATTTTCAGTATGATATAATTCCCGCCCATGGGAAAAAAGCGATTACGCCTTTTGCAACTCATACTGAGCTTCGGCCTACTCGCCATTCTTTTTTGGCGAATTGGCCTTCAGGATATCCTAAAAACGCTTCAGGATATCGATTTGCGCTGGTATTTACCAGCTTTTTTTCTTTTTATCGTTAACATCTTTATTCGTGCATTTCGATGGTACACCTTGAGCCAGTCGATTGATAAACGGCCGTCTTTCCTAACATTTGTCGCTTTTTACTTTATCGGCTTTTTTGCCAATAATTTCCTGCCGTCAAGCTTTGGTGGTGATGTGGTGAAAGCAGCCTATCTTCGACAAGAGACAGGCAAAGGGGCCAACGCATTGAGCTCCGTGATTATGGATCGAGCAACAGGGTTGCTCGGAACGACCCTGATTGCACTTTTGGCCTTGTTATTCAACCGGTCAGCATTGGTTGAACTCTCTTTGCCTTCTGGACTGTGGTGGGCTAGCGCAATTATTTGTATTGGCTTTCCACTCGGCTTTGTGACCTTGCGCTGGTTCAATCCATTTGCCTGGCTTGGTCGCTTGGTGCCTCGTTTGGGGCAGCGCTCTGGTTATGCTAAAGCGATTGAATTTGCAGACACTGTCAAACAATATCAGTGGCTAGAAATTGGAAAAGCGATTTTGGTGAGCCTACCCTTTACGTTAAATCGCGTTATCATTCAATATTTCATTGCGAGAGCGTTGGCGGTTCAGCTACCGTTTACCGTCTTTTTGCTTTTTGCCCCTTTGATAGCGTTGATTACGCTACTCCCATTTTCATTTAATGGCTTAGGGGTTCGCGAAACGCTGTATCCATTTCTTTTTGTGCCGTTAGGTGTTACAGAAGTAACGGCCGTTGCCATGGCGCTGGCCTTTTCACTCTTAAGATTGAGTGCTGGCCTCATTGGCGGCATATTGTTTGGGAGTCGAGCCCTTTATTCGGCGCCTCAAGCACCATCGATGGTAACGAACAAAGAATTCAGTTAAGTTAAGTGACCATCATTCATGAAGTCACGCTTTTCTGAAAACATCTGTCAATAAATAACCCCATATTGAATGGATGGTTTCACAAAAGAGGAGAAGCGGTGTTGTCCACAGCGGACAAACCGTTGGTTGAGTCATTTTCAGAAAGTGTTTTAAACACCTAGAAATTGACTTACAGGCGAATAAAACAATTGATTTCAAAGAGCTTTTGATTCGCTACAAATAGGGAAAAAATGGTTGATTTATCAATAGTTGTGCCGGTGTATAACGAGGAGGAGAATCTTCGGGAGTTGCATCGAGAAATTACAATGGCGCTTCAAAATGAGCCTTATTCATACGAAGTGCTTTTTATAGATGATGGCAGTAGCGATCGCAGCTTTGCGATTATGGAAGAGCTCCATGAGGAAGATTCTCGTGTAGCCGCAGTTAAATTTCGCCGTAATCATGGCCAAAC
>JANQSK010000213.1 GCA_028284105.1 Anaerolineae bacterium | reverse complement strand
GGGCTAAGCTGTGATCTGAGTTGTCTGCACGAGAAGCGAACATCAAATCCTTAATAGGAATTTTCACTTTTTTGAGTGCAACGTCTTGACCGGTAAGACGATCTTTAGCCCGGTAAACAATGCCCATCCCCCCAGCACCTAATGGTTCCAATAGATGGTAGCGGTTGTTGCTTGTTAGCGTTGTTTGAAGAGAATTCATAAATTCAGATTAACTATCGAATAAACGCTTCTAAATATCTGTAACGCACGACCTGTACTTGCTTTTTGAATGTTCCGATATTTTCCATGGTAAATTTATTGCCATATTTTAGGAAAACGAGGGGCTATGTTTGGCGCGGATAAAGCCTTCCGATTTTTCTTAGTTTTTCCTTCAATTAAGAAAAAGATAACATATATTCGTTTTGGTCTTCCCAGTGTATCCATTGTTGAAGGGGGTCTTTTACGCACATCAGTCAAAACCCTTAGTTGATTATAAACTCTGCCAACTAAAAAGATTATAGGCTTGGGATTCCCCAAATTCAAATCAAGCACTTTCTCAAGTGAATAGTGTGAAAATGAAAGTCCACCTCTTTAGGTAAGTATGAACATTGGATAACTATGATTCCAATCGATGTAACTTCTTAATAGTTACCTGGCAATTTGAAGATTTCTTGCAATACCCTACAATATATCTCTCTCTTCCTTGCGTAATTAGAATTAACATTCGATTCACATTGCAAACAAATGTATGAAAATTTTGAGCTCGATACTTTAATAGCAGAAGGCGGTCATGGCCAAGTTTATAAAGGAACAGATAAAACAACAGGCCGACCCGTTGTTATTAAGCGGTTAAAACCCCATCTATATGATAATCCGCAACTAGTTGCACGCTTTTTACTTGAAAGTGAAGCCTTAAAAAAGCTAAATCACCCCAATATCATAAAATTTATTGCATCATTTGACCATGAGGAGCGGCATCATATAGTTCTAGAATATGTACAATCCGGCTCATTGCGCGATCTCCTATCAAGAAAAGGTTCACTTCCTCAAGAACGCTGTCTTGAAATAGCCATCGAATTAAACGATGCATTAATTAGAGCGCACCACATCGGGATTTGGCATAGAGATATTAAGCCCAGCAATGTATTACTTACCGAAAATGGAACCCCTTTGTTAACTGACTTCGGTATTGCTCGGTTACTTGAATCCAATAATAGATTAACGCCAACTCAAGGCTTAATAGGAAGCCCTAAATATCTCAGCCCTGAAATAATCAATGGAAAAGCGATTGATGGCCGAACCGATATTTGGGCTTTTGGGATATTGCTGTACGAAATGTTAATGGGCAATGTCCCTTTTAAGGGTGGCTCACTTCCGGCCTTATTGATGGCTATTGTTAATCAGCCACTTCCCAATGAATTCCTACACAATTCAGAAATTCATCCACAATTGATCACTTTAATCAGAGCTATGCTTGAGCGTGATCCAAACAATAGAATTGCCACAATGAGACAAGTCTCTGTTCAACTGGAAGCAATTCAAATTGGGCAGGAAGTGCCAATTCCCATTATAGAAAGAGAATTAACGCCTATTGATGCGTACCATCAACAAATGGTTACGACTTTATCAAATGATCAATATCAAATTGACAAACAGTTTATTAACTTATCGCTTTTAATTGACCAAGGGTCTGATGCTATTGGAGCACGCTTTGTAAGGGATTCAGCTAAACCTCAATATGATAATCTGGTGGATGTACTGGACAATATTGAGGAGACCGTTTCGGTTGTTTTAGGGGGGCCTGGAAGTGGAAAAACCACCTTGTTGAGAAAGCTACAATATGATTTGGCTCAAGAAGAGCTAACCTCTAGGAGTGGCTATCTTTGTTTTTTTGCTAATCTCAACAACTACAATAATCAATATTCAAGTAACTTGAATTTATCTCCAGAAGAATGGTTATTAAATGAATGGTCCAAACGCTATCCAGACCTACCTCCATTTAACACTTTTTGGCAATCAGGCTGGGTATATTTGCTTTTAGATGGTCTCAATGAAATTCCCCATAGAAATAAAAAAGAATATAGAGAGATCATTAAAGAGTGGCGTGAGTTTTTAATTACATCCAAAAATCTCGGGAATAAAATCATCTTTTCATGCCGTAGTTTAGATTATAGTGCTCCATTAAGTAGCGCTGAAGTACAGGTCCGTCAAATAAGGATAGAGTCCTTATCATCTGAACATATAAAAACCTTTATCAGCTTAAACATTGATTCCGAAGAATTTGCCAAGCAAGTTTGGCAAGAGATCAAATCTCAGCCCCAACAGCTCGCCTTATTTAGCAACCCGTTCTTCCTCAAACTCTTTGTCAATCAAATCAAGAAAAACAATGTCTTGCACATTGGGCAGGCCGCCCTGCTAACGGGATTTGTACGACAAGCATTACACCGTGAGGTTGTAGAAATTCCACACTACCTTTTCGAACCAGATGAACTATTAAGTGAAGGGGATTATGAGCAAGTTCTTCATAATGTGTGGCAAACTGCCTATGACCTTCCTTGGGAAAATTTTTTATTTGAAGTTTTAGAAAAACTTGCCTTTGATATGCAAAAAGGACGACATGGGAGCGAAGGTGGACAAGTACGGATTCCAGAACGGGATGCTATCGAATGGATTGGTCATCCTCGTGCAAGAGATTTAATTCAAGCTGGTATCCAACTAAATATTTTAAACAAAGAGATCTCAACTCGAGAGCTTACATTCTCCCATCAGCTCATTCAAGAATTCTTCGCAGCTAGACAGCTCATACGAGAACTCGACTTCAATGTGACTTATGTTCCATGGCAGGCCTCCGAAATGGTTCCTTCCTTAGAGGAAATTAGAGAGGAATTATCAGTGAGTGAGCCACTCCCCCCTGCCCCAACTACTGGGTGGGAAGAAACAACCATATTAGCATCAGCAATGAGTTCCGATTCAGAAAAATTTATTCGGGACCTCATTCCTTTTAACTTGCAGTTAGCAGCAAGGTGTGCAGCGAGCTCCGATGTAAATATTTCTAATGAGCTGTTAGAAGAAATACAAAATAAGTTGATTAAACGGACTCAAACAAAGGATGCAGATTTAAGAGCACGAATTGCGGCAGGAAATGCATTAGGGCAACTGGGTGACCCGCGATTTATTAAAAGAGAGGGACCTTATGGCTCCTATTTATACCCACCACTTTGTTTAATTTCTGGAAATGTATATCAAATTGGTAGTGAAAATCACGCAGATATCGATGAGCCAGATGTTTTAGAATTTGTATATGCTGAACAGCCAGTTCACTCAATAAAAATTCCTTCATTTGAAATTGGGTCATTTCCGGTAACAAATGCTGAATTTAAATTATTTATCGAAAGCGGAGGATATGAAACCGAGAATTGGTGGAAATTTGATGAGGCTCGTCAATGGTTGAATGACGGAGCAGAAGAAGAACTTCTGTATGCTGCAATGCAAAGGCACGCTTACTGGAGAACCTTCACTAAAGAGGAAATCACAAGTATTCCAAATCTGCACCCAGCTGAAGTTCAACTATATTTGGAATTGAACAGCACTTCTGAGGAAGATTATAAAAAACAAGCTTTACAACAGTTAGAAGAAGCTAGATCGGTCGAAGATCGCAGCAAACGCACTTTTGAATATTTAAAAGAATATAACCCAATAACTGACTCAAAATATTCTGATCAAGGCCTATTCAATCAGCCAAACCAACCAGTTATTGGTATAAATTTTTATGAAGCTTTAGCTTACTGTAACTGGTTGTCTGCGCAAACAGAACAGCAATTCGATCTACCCACAGAAGTTGAATGGGAAGCTGCTGCATCTGGTATTTCTGCTAGGCGATTTGCTTTTGGCGATCATTTCAACATGGATGCATGTAATACACAAGAGGGTGGAATTCACGGCACAACACCAATTGGCATCTTTCCACTTGGGCGAACACTAGAAGGCGTTTATGATCTAACCGGAGGTATTGCGGAGCTGACTAGATCTAAATGGGGTCCTGAAATAATGAATAACCTGTATAGATATCCCTATGACCCAAATGACGGTAGAGAAGAATATGGGGGTCTAGCTTATCGTATCATCAAAGGAGGAAATTGGTTCTCATCAAGACATTATGCACGAAATGCTTGGCGTGATTTTTTTCTTTCAGCTGAGGCAGATTTTACTGGAGGTTTCCGCCTGGTTAGAAGAATTAATTCAGTGTAAATCATTTCAAATAATATTTGGCTTTACTATCCTTTGTGAAGAAAGTGTTTAATTGCTTTTTTCAGTAGAAAACAACATTAAATATTGAACCTTGACCTAAAACAATCAAGACTTGTTACTCAATCAATACAATTCTCTCTGCCCTACCATTTAGCTGAATAACAATTATTAGGTCGCCAGCAAAATAAGTTTAGTCACAGATTTTATTAAATCGTGTGATATTTTTATCAAAGCACATTGTTTCAACAATTGAATCGTCAGAGCAGGAAATTGAACCCCTCTGATATTAGGGTTCAACATCCCATTGAGATGAGTTTTCAGTTTTGAGACAGTGTGAAAAGTTGTGTCAACAAAGTTTTGGAGGAGAAAGAAATGAAAAAGCTTTTATTGTCCCTTTTGCTCATATTTGGATTATTGCTCGCGGCATGTGGTGATGATCGTGAAACATCCACTGATTCAGACAATCAAACTGAAAACACAAATAATGAGGTAGCAGAAGATAGTGATCCCAAAATCTTTACTATGCTTGAACCACGCTACCCAGAAGATATTGATCCTCGATCAAATTACGATGGCGTTGGTTTAATGATACTAGGCCAAACTTATGAAACTTTGACTCACTTCAATCCACCTGGGAGCGATCCTGAAATCTCTCCAGAACTTGCAACGTCTTGGGAATCAAGCACAGATGGGATGGAGTGGACATTTGAGCTTCGTGAAGGAGTCATTTTCCATGATGGCGAACCATTTAATGCAGAAGCCGTCAAAACACTCGTTGAGCATGTACGTGATGGCGAGTTTTCAACTTCATGGGTATTCGGCCCAATAGCAGAAATCGAAGTTCTAGATGAGTACAGCATCAAATTCACAAATGCGTATCCATCAAAATTAGACCTTGTTTTTTCAAGTGCCTTTGGAGCCTGGATGGCTAGCCCAAAGGCACTTGAAAATGGTCCTGATTGGTTTGCAGAAGGAAATAGTGCGGGAACTGGCCCATACAAAATTACAGGTCGTGAACCAGGAGCACGCATCATCATGGAGCGGCATGATGATTATTGGGGAGGATGGACCGACGAACAATTTGATGTCGTCATATTTGAATCTGTTGCTGACCCAACGGTTCAAGAGCAAATGTTACGGGCGGGTGAAGCAGATTTTGTTTGGGCTCCAGATTGGGACAACCTTGACTCCCTTCGTGATGATGGTGTAACGGTAAAAATAGAAGAATCTTATCAGAATCAATTCTTCACCCTTAATAGTGCACATCCTCCAATGGATAATTTAAAGGTTCGGCAAGCTATTGTTGCAAGTTTCCCATTTGAAGATGTACTCACTGGGCTTCAAGCTGGATTAGGCACGCCTGCAGGCGGGGCAGTACCTCAAACGATGTGGGGTGCAGCCGAAAATGTGACGCAAACACAAGATTTAGAATTAGCTGCACAACTCTTGGAAGAGGCTGGTGTTGGCGAAATCGAGTTAGAAATGTGGATCGCGGAAGGCGATGTGTATGAAGAACGTGTTGCTGAAATTTGGACTCCAATCATGCGAGATTTAGGAATCACTCTCAATGTAACCACAATGGATTCAAATGCCTTGTTGGAATTGTTTTGGAGTGATCCTGAAAATGCAATGCACATCAGTTCAATTTGGTGGTTCCCAACTTATGTAACACCATTTGATATGCTTTTTAGCCCCTTCTCTACTGGTGAATATTTCAATATGTCTTCATATGATAATGAGGAGTTTACCGAGCTACTATTTGCGGCAGATGAAGTTACAGCTACAAACATTGATGAGGCTGAAGAGCTTTATCTACAAGCGAATCAAATGATTATTGATGATGCAGCTGCTATTTTCGTGATGGACATGCCTGCCGTTTGGCTGTTGAGCGAGGACTTTGATGGCTTTTATTTCAGCCCGGCTTATGGCTCCGTTGTCCAAGCTTATGAATTGAATAGATAGTTCTAATAATGTGTAAAAAATGCTCAGCAATTAAATTTAATTGCTGAGCATCTCCTGCTGTTTTTATCCTTAACTCTAAGAGCAAATCACCCCTCCTCCCCTCCCCTTCGTAATAATTATGGGTCTATTGTAACAGGCCTACATAATAGATTAAGTTCACGATAGTGAAGAGCTAAAAATCCAAAAGGCACTATTCAGGCTTTAATAATGTTCCATTGCAAATTCTGCGTTTCCTAATCTATCGGTGGGAATCGTTTTGACCTTTCTCCATCAATAGATTAGAAATCTTGGCGCCAGCCAAATAGCTCAAAATCATTTATTGAATCAAAAACATAAGCTGTAGTCATATAGCTAATGGACTACCCCTTGCCTGTTCAGGGTTGGTAGTTTGGAAATTTCCATAGATTTTATCAATTATTTTTTATTTTTTTGGAGGTACATGTGGCTAAATCAATTATTGGATTCCATTATTCCGTTACAGGAGAAAAGAAGGGAACCCGGGAATTTATGGATGGCTTAAACAGACAGGGAATCCCTTTCCTTGTAAAAGGCTCTGATGACACCGGTCTAATCATCCAAGGACTTGAATATAGTGAGAAATATAAAAATACAGGTGTAGAGAACTGGCTTATTTATCGATTATCCACAGTGGGACAGAAAAAGGATAATCAGCCGCTTATTGATTACGATGTGCCAGACTATACCGTATCCCCAAAGGAGGCTGCTCAAAAGCATTGGAAAATAACAATTCAAAAATGGCCAAAAGATCTTAAAAAAGAGCATATCCAACCCAAGGTTTGGATGGAACCAATTAATGAACCAAGGGCCAAATTAAGCCCCAATGATGTTCAATTTAATAATATGGATCCAGTTGATTGGCTGGGTGAATTCATGTTTGAGTTTGCTCAAATTGCTAATGATAAAGATTACAAAGTATGTGGCCCTTCATTTAATTCTGGTGAGCCCGGTGTATTACCTAACTTATCTGATGTGGTCGCACAATATAGCCAGCCAGGCATGTTAAAATACTTGCGTTACTGTGCTGAAAATCCAACAAAAGCGGCTCTCTCCATCCACGAATACAGTTGGGATGGATGGGAAAAAGGAGAGTCTTGGCGGGATTGGTATCCTCAAAAGTTTGGACGGGTAGAAGCCGCAATAGCAGCAGCTGATAATCATTCAATCCCTCGAACATTCCCCATATTTGTTACAGAATGGGGATTCTCTGGTGCAAGAGTTCCAAAGTGGCCTGAAGCCATTGAATATTTAGATGCATACAATAAATGGGCAGCTAAGTGGCCTCAAGTAAAAGGCGTTGCCACGTGGGCATTGCAAGTTTACAAAGGTGGCAGTGGAGAATCACGCCCTGATTTAGATTTACAAACCTGGTTGGACGTTAAAAATCCAAAAAACCTCACCAACTATGTGCTTACAAACGATTTCCCAGAAGGGCCTCAACCCGCAAAAACGCATCAAAGATTTGGTGGAACATTGCCTCAAAACGCTCCCCAGCCTGAGACTCCAAGTGAACCTTCTCCGATTCCTAACGACGAACCCACGCAAGCCCCATTTGATAATAAGATCTTATTGGTGAACTTCCAGGGGAAGACAACACCCGGAAAAAATGTAGATGATCTTGCAAAGATTATTCGAAACAAAATGCCAAATGTTAGTGGTGTAATGCTCAAGACGAGTAATGGATTAAGTTGGCAAGGGCGTTTAGGGAATGATTCCGATGCGAAAGCTATAACTGGCACGACCAGAATAAAAGAATGGGTAAGCTCATTTGAAAAATTGGGCTTAGACGTACATGTTTGGGGTGTTCCAAGAGCAAAAAATCGTATTCACGGTGGAGAATCTCCTGATTTAGTTGAAGAAGCAAATAAATTTATCAAAGCTGCTAAGGTTTCTGGTGTCAAATCATTACTCCTTGATGTGGAACATGGGAAAAGCTATTGGCAAGGAACGCCTGCAGAAGCCAGAAAACTGATGACCCTTATCAGAGAAGGCCTTGGTGATAATTTCCATATCGGATTAATTTTAGACCCTCGACTAAATAGGAATTTTAATTATTGGGTAAAACCTTGGATTCCTTTTGTCGACAGCTTGCACCCGATGGTTTATCCAATTTTGTTTGGCGATTTCAAAACGATCGAACAGCATATTTCAGATGCTTTTACTAATCTTGGGAAATATGATAAGCCCATATTTCCAATGCTTCAAGCCTTTGGAGAAGACGGTAAGCGTCCTACGATGGAACAGATTACTCATCAAGGAAACGCTGCCTTAAATCACGGTGCCAAGGGCATCTCATTTTTCCGATTGGGAAGTGATAATTGGGGTTTTGATGGTAAGCCTCATATGGGCGAGGATGAATATACTGGCATTTCAAAAATAAAAATTGATGTGCTAGGAAATAGTGAAGGGGCTGCCTCATACACCTGGCAAGATGTCATTAATGCAACAACGATTATCGCCACTAAATCAGAGGATTCCTATGAGAATATTCTTCAAAAGGTTGGTTTTTGGAAGCCATTTAGTAATCCGCTGCGCGAAATGCCTTATACAGGACCCAATATTGAATTTTGGCCAATCCAACCGTCACAAAAGGAAGAGATTCTCACGATTCTTGCGTTAGACTCACAAACAATAATAAGGCTAACAATTGAAGCGCAACAAAAGGCAAATGAGAAAAATCGGACGGCTTTAGCTAAGCGTCAAAAATCTAAAGGTAGCATCATCGGGATACATGGCGCACCTGGTGTAGCAGCTCCCCCTCCTCACACATGGAATGATTGGATTGAACGATTAAAAGAGATGGGAGTTCAATGGTATAAGCAATGTGACAATGGAGATCCAAATGATACTGGAGAGCATTCGATTTTTTCTTGGGCTAAACGTTTAAAATCTGAAGGTATCGAGCCAATCATTCGTTATTACAAAGCAGAGCAATTCCCTGATCCTTTAGATGATCGCTTCTTCAAAAAAATGGAGTTATTTGCAGCAGAGGGCATTGTTTGGGCCGAGATTGGGAATGAACCCAATCTTGAATACGAGTGGAAAAGCAATTGGCACACACAAAACAATCACACTCCCATGAGTCATACTAATCCTGAAGCAATTCGTCGTGTTGCCGAATCATGGCTTAATGATGCCCAGCGAGCTTTAGATGCAGGCGTTCGACCCGCATTTTATGCATTTGCTCCAACTGATTGGCGCGGACAATCACATCCTCAGTACTCATCTGTATTTTATACTCAAAAAGTTGTGAATTATTTGGCCACTCATCATCGGAACGCAACCCTAGATATCTTTAACCGTGGCGGGTGGATTGCCGTTCATGCTGCAACATATGAACAACCTGTAGATTTTGATATTAACAGGCCTGATGGTCCCATTTGGGATATGACATTGAGAAGCTATGAAGTGGTCCTTAATGCTTTCGAAGAAAATTTTGGCAGCGATTTAGATGTAAACACAACTCCTGTTATGTCAACTGAGGGCGGTGTATTTACACCAGATTCCACCTCTATGAGTGGACACTCCTCGCTTAAATCCGATGAAGAGCATGCCAGGCGTGTTGTGGAAATGTATCAATGGATTGAGAAAAATTCTCCTTTACAGGCAATGTGCCCTTGGTGTATTTCTGTAGGCTCTCAAATTGGACATTATGACGAAAAATTTAGACATGATGGCTGGTTTGAAGAAACAAATAAAAAGATTATGCCTAGACCCGTTTACAATGCGATGCGTCAAATGAGGTTTGATAGAAATCAGGATATTGAAAGTCTAGAGAATTCTCTAAATGCCATTAAATTGGATGTCCCTTACCATTCACAATTTGATCCAACTGCCATTACCCATAATGCAGATTGTGGTCCTACCTGTTTAGCAATGCTCCTGAATGCCCAAAAACCAGATGACCAACATGTCACAGTTGATCAACTCTACACGCATACTGAATTGTTAGACAAAAAGATTTTTAGTCTAACCGGGATACAAGAAATGATAGATGTTGCCAAGGATTATGGCTTGAATTTACAAAGAAGGGATTACTTAAATGCACAGGATGCATTGAAAAATATCAAGGAACTGATTAATCAAGGTACTCCCCCAATAGCGCTTGTAAATTATACCGACAAATGGAACGAAATTGTCAAAGAACATAATTTCACAGGGGGTCACTTTGTTGTGATTACTGGCTATGATGATAAGCACATTTTTGTTCATGATCCGCTATTCAGAGGAGACAATCGTCATAAAGGAAAATTCTTTGTTTGGCGTTATGAGAACTTTATGGATGGATGGGGACGAGGTACGGAGATAGGAAATCCAAACTTTTGTGCACTCATTCCGAATAAGATAATCTCCAAATTAGAATGAACTTTGCTATTAAATGATATGAACATCAGCAATCAGCACCTTTGCGTTATTAAGAAAAATTTACTTTTTAATATTGACTAGAAGAGCTTGCTGAAGTTACTCGGCAACACAAAATAAGCGCATTTAAGAATTGTTTTTATGTGCTAAAGAAATGAAGCATTCATGACCAAAATCATGAATGCTTCACTATCTACTTAATTCTACATGGATTAAATTCTCTTGTTACAACAACAAGTGCATTTTTGAGCAGTGTTGATCATAAGACAATCATCTTTAACTAGCTCATGAAAATAAAATCTAGTTCTGCTTATGGTACGTCAATAATTGTCTCACAGTTGCCTGCGGCTGTATCGGTGCCTGTACCACCGTTGCAGATATCGACATCAGCGTTACCCCATAGAGCATCGTCACCAGCGTTGCCATTGACAATGTCGTCACCTCGGCCGCCACGGATGGAGTCATTGTCTCCATCCCCATTTAAGGTATCGTTGCCATTATTACCGCGGATATCATCATTGCCATCGCCGCCATGAACGGTATCTGCACCACCACCAGCGCGGATATTATCTGCACCACCTTCACCAAAGATCGTGTCGCCTCCCCCATTGCCCGTGACAATATCTGACCCGTCACCCGCGCAAATGGTATCAGCACCACCAAAGCCGCGAATGTCGTCGATGCCAGAGGTTCCCACAATAACATCTGCACTTCCCGTGCCGCGCAATAAGCCAGCGTAAGCAAGGCCATTATCTGGACCGCCAACAATTAGGCCGCCATCAACGTAGACAGTGGCGGTTAGTCCATTACAGGTTGGAACGGCCGTTGCAAAGCTAAATCTGCTCACGCCGGGGTCGTGGTCACTAACCTGTGTGAAGAATTCGGCATTAACGTGCACAACATCGAGTTCAGGAGAATGGTTGTTATTCAGATTGTCACTGACAAAAATGTGGTCAAGCTCTTGGGCGTTGCCTTGGAAGATAAAGGAGTATTGTTCATTGGCCGGCAAGAGGTGTCCTAGGTTGGTGAGGACGCCACCTTCTAATGTTGCCACAGGCGCTGAAAATCCGAAGTCATTGACATCGCCTAAGACAACAATATTGGCATTGGCATCACAGGCTAAGATGGTGTCAACAAAATCATTAACCGCCTGGGCTTGGTCGCCTCGTTTTGCTTCAGACCCAAATGTTGGAGGTTGCAATACACCAAACAGAGGATCATCCCCCCCTTTGGAGTTGAAGTGTAAACCAATGATATAAAGCGTTTCCCCATTGAAGGTGAACTCACCTGAAATAGGCTTGCGGCTGTTATCAAAAGCGGTATTAGTTGGGTCGATGCGTCCTGGGCTCAAGTCTAATTCGGCCACACCCGCATTACAAGTGACGGTATTGGCAGTTGTGGCATCCCCGCCAGGACGGGCAGTGAAGCCAACCCGGCCAGTAATATAAAGGAAGCCG
>JANQSK010000105.1 GCA_028284105.1 Anaerolineae bacterium | reverse complement strand
GGGCGATTGGCGAAACGGCCGTTGCCGACAACTGGACCAGCACGCGGCGCTATCGAATCGTAGGCGATAATGACCCGAATTCTGTGTCCTCAGAACTGTTAATCGAGCTGGGGGAGCGTAATATGGGCGATCCGAACGAGCTGACTGACTTTATTCGCTGGGGCGTGCAAACCTATCCTGCCAATCGATATGCACTGGTTATTTGGGATCATGGGGCAGGCTGGAACGGTATTGCCTTCGATAGCGACGGTGGGGAGGCTGGCCTATCTGGTGATCACATCAGCCTGCAAGATTTACGCGTTGCGCTCGATAATGCGCTTACACAAACGGGTCTCGATAAACTAGATGTGGTGGGATTCGATGCCTGCTTAATGGGGCAGCTCGATGTCTTTCACGCCCTCCAGCCCTTTGCAGAGTTTGGAGTTGGCTCTGAAGAACTCACCCCTGGCCTTGGCTGGGATTACACCACACTGCTTGGTCACCTCTATGGCAACACAGGTATGGATGGCGCACAGCTTTCACGTCAAATGGTAACCGACTTTATCAACTACTACACGGAAGTGGAACCAGATGAGTTTGTGACAATGTCGGCTGTGGATTTACGCCAACTGCCTGTTTTGACGCAGGCGATGACGCAGCTCTCTTCACGTATAACGGCCGTTCCAAATGTGGTGGCAAGCGCCATTGGGGATGCGCGGAGTGGGGCGGAATCGTTTGCCCAAGTGTATGCTAACGAATATGAACAGTATGCCTCCATTGATTTGCATCATTTTGCCAGCATTCTGTCACAGCGTAGCCCTGATCCTGAGGTCAACGCAGCAGCTCAACAGGTGATGACAGCCGTTGACCAAGTTGTGTTTGCGCATGAACAAGGGAATGCGTTTGAACACAGCGCTGGCATTGCGGTCTACTTCCCACGAAATCGCGAGTTTTATGATCCAACATATCCACAAATGAGTGGCCTATTGGCGTGGGATCAGCTGCTCAACAGCTATTATGATGTTGGCTTTACCGCAATTCCTCAACCTGATCTTGAAATCAATAATGTGCTGCGGAATGAAATCAGCGTCCAAAATCCAGCCTTTATGGATTTTGAGATTATTGGGCGTGAAATTGAAAATGTCATCATTTTGGCCAGTAGCTTAGAAGAAGACGGCCGTTATCGTCTCGTCGAGTATGACAATCTCATTCCTGAACCTACTTTGCTGGCAGATGGCTCCCAAATTGTTGAGTGGCGCGATGGCATCCATGAAGACTTCTTTGTGTGGAATACGCTCGTTACCTACCTGTTTGATAATGATGAAAGCGGCGATTATGTGGTGATGTGGCCCACGGAATTTGGCAGTTCGTTGTTTACTGTGCAAGGTGTCTTTCAACGCGCTGATACCGGAGAGCAGTTTGACGCCAATCTAGTGTTTGATCATTCAAAACAGAGCTTGACCCGCATTTGGAGCTATCAGTCTGATGACAAATCTGGGGTGGCTGAAATTTTTGCCCAACCGGGGGACAGCTTTCAAATGTTTGATTTCTACATTGATGATGACCAACAGATCAGTTCTGAATTGGGCCAAACGTTGATTTTCGATTCACAAGGGAAGATCTATTTTGATAGACGGCCGTTGCCTTCAGGTAGCTATCAATTTGGCATTCAGGCTGAAAACGTCGCCGGAATGACGGATGAAGCCTTTGTAGACTTTACGATTGCCAATGATGAACTGATTCAAGGGTATAACGCTTATTTAGATCCCTATTTAGGGTTCCAGTTTTTATATCCATCAAACTGGTTTACCCCGATTTATAATGATACGTTGCTTTACACCAGTCAGCGCGAAGGGTTACAGCAATTTCAGCTGACGCTTTACCCGAATCTCGATGAATCCGTTAACCTTCAAACATTGCAATCGCAGGTTTTGTCGCAATTTGGTCCTGTCGATATTTTGTTTGAAGATGACATTGAAGTGGATGGCATTCCTGGGTTGCAATCGGTGTACGGGTATCAAAATTTAAACAACGATGAAAAGCTCGGTGTCTTTTTCCTCTTTATTCAAGACGAAACAGGGTTTGTGGTTGATCTTGATGCCCCTGCTGGTGAAGAGCCGCTGACGTTAACGACCATTCAGCAAATGGTTGAAAGCTGGCAATTTGCGGACGCCAGCTTTAATATCACTCCCGGTCGATGGTCTACGATTCAGTTTGATACATTTGAAGTAGCCCAACCCGCTGATTTTGCTTACTCTGAATTTAATGATTGGAAGCGTTTTAGTACGGGGCAGCACATCTTTGTAGCACTGCGCGCCAAGCCATTGGAAGGCAGCGAAGCGGAAACGCTTGCGCAATTAGTAACCAATGCAGGAGCTGGCGTGCAAGATTTTGTGTCGGAGGAGGCGTATCGGTTTGGGTTAGGTGAACACATTTGGCAGCGCGTTGATTTTGCTTACACGGCTGCCGATGGCACCAACCTGTGGGGGTATATCATGCTAAGGGTTGAGAATGGTCAGTCGATTGTGGCATGGGCGGAAGCCCCAACAACCGTCTACAATGAGCTAGAAACGGCCGTTTTCCTCACCATGATCGCTGACCTCGAGTCCAATTAGCAATTTGAGAATGATTAATTGCACCAGCGAATGAATTGCTATACTACCGAGGTCCATTGCACTGAATGACGCGAATTCAACATTTGGCCTTCAGGGAAGAACCACGAGGCGTATTCAGCAACCAAATGACCCGTTTCAAACAGCTCATCTTCTTCAACGAGCTCTTTTAGCTCATCCACGGTTGCAAAAGCGTGACGATAAAAGACCGCCATGGCGCGTAAATCCACATCGCTATGATCATCAACAGGACCTGTAATAGCCAGCTTGCCTGCGCCATACAGATCTTGCAAGTGGATTAAATGCTGCTTTTGTCGTTCGTCTAACTCGGGGGATGAGTCTTCAGTCCAGTTCGGACCTTTTTTAAAAAATACAACAAAATATTGATTGAGGCTCATGATATTCCTTACTTCTTAACAACCTTTGGAATCAATGTCTGCAAGACACACAACCTGAACCACTTTTTTTCCGTTCAGATTTATTATAAGTAGGATATCGAGCCACCCCCGTTAAAAAAGCGTGACTATCTTATAAAAGCGAATGTCTAACAAGCCGTTAGACATTCGCTTTTTTGGTGCTTAGGGATTAACAGGGACTGTGAACTCAGTGGAGATTTCTGCTTCCCCTTCACCTGAGCTAATGATCATTCTTGTTTGTCCAGAGAGACCTTCTGGAATATCGATTTCCGCATCCCAGTACCCAAAATCATCAACATTTGTGGTAGTGATCAAGAAAACCGGATTATCTCCTTCCCCAATCCAATCA
>JANQSK010000144.1 GCA_028284105.1 Anaerolineae bacterium | reverse complement strand
TGATATTCACGGTGGTGGTATTGATAATATCTTCCCGCACAATGAATGTGAAATTGCCCAAAGTGAAGCGGCTCATGGCGAACAGTTTGCCAACTACTGGATGCTTACTGGTTCGTTGACGCTTGATGGCATCAAGATGAGCAAGAGCTTAGGCAATACGCTAACGATCAAAGACGCACTAGAGAGATGGCGTCCTGAAGCGATTCGTACCTTTATTTTGTCTAGTCACTACAGCAACCCAATCGATTTCTCTGATTCGGCTATTGAAGCAGCCAATAAGGGTTGGCAACGAATGTGGGGTGCGGTTAGCTTGGTGCGTGAACAGTTACGCTCCGCGGATGACGGCGATGCGTCAGCGGAAGTAACGGCCGTTCTCGATAAAGCCAAAGCTGATTTCATCGAAAAGATGAATGATGACTTTAACGCCCCAGCGGCCCTTGCCGTTATGCAAGATTTGACGCGGCAGGTAAACACCTTAGTCAATGAAAAAGGACCTCATACCAAAGGCTCTTTGGAAGCAATCGACGGCCTTTATCGTGAGCTCGGTGGCAATGTGTTGGGCATTATTCCAGAACACGCGGCGCATTCTGAACAAGATGCTGAGCGTGAAGATGGGTTGATTCGCTTGCTTATTGATGTTCGCAGTGAAGCGCGATCCAATAAAGATTGGTCAACCTCTGACAAGGTTCGTGACCAGCTTAAAGCTCTCGGCGTCGTTCTCGAAGATCGCGCTGATGGCACGATTTGGAAAATAGAAAATTAATAGTCACTGGATAGTGGATGGTGGCTAGTCATTAGATTCCCACTATCCACTAATCACTTTCCACTATCCGCTAACCTATGCCTGAATTTCTGATCCGCCGAAACCCTGTTTTAGAAACGTTACGCGCCAACCGTCGGCGCATCCACCGCTTGATTTTGCAAGACAAGCTGGACCGCAAATTGGCTCAGCCCATTCTTCAGGCTGCAAAAGCAAGTAAAGTCCCCATTCAAACGGTCGCCAAGCAAAAACTCACTAATCTTGTCAAAGATAGTAGTCATCAAGGTGTGGCCATTGAGGTTGGTGGCTATCCTTATTCAGATATTGATGAAATGCTGGCGCTCGCTCGGAAAAAAGAGGAACGGCCGTTTCTCCTTGTGCTTGACCTACTACATGGTCCTCAAAATATTGGTAGCTTGCTGCGTACGGCCGAAATTTGTGGCGTACATGGTGTTATTTTGCAAGATCGACGTGCGCCCGATGTGACAACGGCCGTATCACAATATTCGGCTGGTGCTGCTGAACATCTGCTTATTTCCCAAGAAACCAACCTCGTGAAAGCGCTCAAATATCTCCAAGACAACGACGTCTGGATAATAGGCATGGATCTCGATGAAGGGTCACAATCACTTGAGCAGGTTGACCTTAACCGAGCAGCCG
Organism: Anaerolineae bacterium; assembly: GCA_028284105.1. Taxonomy (GTDB): domain Bacteria; phylum Chloroflexota; class Anaerolineae; order Promineifilales; family Promineifilaceae; genus QQUD01. The sequence continues at coordinate 1,579 of JANQSK010000144.1, read as the reverse complement.
CCATTGTGGTGGGGAATGAAGGGGACGGCATGCGTCGCCTTGTGCGTGAAACGTGTGATATTCGTCTCAACCTTCCTCAAAAAGGTCACGTTCAGTCCTTAAATGCGGCCATTGCAGGATCGATTCTGCTGTATACAACGTGGCAGGCACGCGGGTTTGATTAGCCGGAACGCAGCATGAAGGCTTGGCTAATCAGCAGTTTTATAATCACCATTAACGAATAACAATCAACCAAATAATCATTAAATTGAAAACGGAGGAATGATATGACCACTCAGCTTGAAAAAGGGATGGCTTTTAAGGCATTGCACGAACAAGAGGGGGCTTTCGTCATTCCCAATCCGTGGGATGTGGGGTCTGCAAAGTTGTTTGAAGGGCTAGGGTTCAAAGCTTTAGCCACGACGAGTTCCGGGTTTGCTTTTACATTGGGTCGAGTTGATGGTCAGGTTACTTTTGAGGAGAAGTTAGCCCACTGTCGCGCTTTAGCTGAAGCTACTTCAATTCCAGTCAGTGCGGATCTGGAGAATGGCTTTGCGGATGATCCAGAAACGGCCGCTTCTAACATTGCACAAGCGGCTCTAACCGGAATCGTTGGCGGTTCGATTGAAGATTACGATGGAAGTCAGATTTATGATTTTAATCAGGCTGTTGATCGCGTTCAGGCTACTGTTGAAGCATTGCGTTCTCTTGAGGTGCCATTTTCACTAACTGCTAGAGCAGAAAATCTTATTAGAGGGCGATTTGATTTAGATGACACTGTCCAACGTTTGCAGGCGTTTGAAAAGGTGGGGGCTGATGTGCTTTATGCGCCTGGGTTAAAAACGCTAGATGAGGTGCGTTTGGTTGCAACGGCCGTATCGAAGCCGATCAATGTGTTGGTCACATTGATGACAGATAGCGAAGTTACCGTCGATGCATTGGCTGCAGCAGGTGCCAAGCGAATTAGCATCGGAGGGTCACTTGCAAAAGCATCCTACGGCTTGGCGATAGAGGGGGGCAAAGAGATGTTGAATCCGGGCCAATTCCAATGGCGAAAATGGGTTGGCATGGGCAATGATATTGGGAAACTTCTAGGAAAATAAACGAGTTGTAGAGTTTGATAGTAGAAGGAGGGTGCCTGATGTTTCATTGAAACATCAGGCAATGAGAAAGAGATAGAAGAAAAATGGAGAGGATAAAACAAGTCGAACTTGTTTTATATGAACACAGCATAATGACGAATCGATCCAAAAACGATCAATACCGCAAGATTCGGGTTTTTTAATAAAAACGAGAGCCTATAATTTTGTAAATCACACTAGGAAGTTAAGAGAAGGAAAGGGTGGCTCGCATGACAGATTCAGTAAATAAAACGATGAACCCGTTAGAGTGGACACTTTTAATTGTGCTTTCGCTTTTGTGGGGTGGCTCTTTCTTTTTCATTGAGCTAACGCTGGTGGAATTACGGCCGTTTACCGTCGTCTTCCTTCGTGTATTGCTAGCAGCGATTGCTCTAAACATTGTGGTTGTTTTTGCTGGACACCGAATGCCTGCGCCTGGAAAGCTGTGGGGCAGCTTTTTTATGATGGGGTTTTTGAAT
>JANQSK010000130.1 GCA_028284105.1 Anaerolineae bacterium | reverse complement strand
TTCAAAGGCTGCATCTAGGCTGGTTTGAGATGAAGAGGAGAGCAAAATTTCACGAACAAGCGCCTCTTCCTGAAGGTTTTGCTGAGTTTGCTCCAAAAGCTGGAGGTTTTCTAATGTGGTTGATAATAACCTGGACACTTGTTGCATCAGTTGGTGCTGTTCAGGAGCATAGCCGCTTTCTTGTTTTAGGGATACATTTAATGTGCCGACTGCTTCTGAGCCAATAATCAAGGGGGCAATCATAATCGCACGTGTGCTTGTTAAAGATGCGATATTTTGAATATCAATATATTGAGATTGCCTTGCATTTGTGAATTGATAAAGTTGCCCATTTTTTATGGCCTTGCCAATACCACTAGATTCGATTGAAACTGGAATTTCATCTAGTCCTGCCCTTTTAATTTTGCTATCGAAGCTAGTTAATGTCAGTTCAGTTTTTTCTTTATTTAACAATGCGAATGTAGTTGCATCACTACCAATAATATTTGAAACAGCCGAAGAAACTGTTTGCATTGCTAATTCTTGGCTTGTCACTGTGCTCAATTCTAGAGCGAGCTCATTTAGTAGATTGAGGCGCTCTTCTTGCGCTTCCTTTTGAGAAAATAGGTTTGCGTTTGTAAAAGCCGTCGCAATTTGATTCGATAATGAATTGAACAGTGGATAATCTTGCTCAGAAAAGGTTTGAATAGATTCTGATTGCAGGTCCAAAACACCGAGCAGTTCTTGTTGGTGAATGATTGGGATTGCAATTTCTGATCGCGTAAAGGGGAGAAGCGGCGACGGAAGATGAATGTCTGATTGACTCACATTATCAATATGAAAGATTTTTTTGGACTGAGCGGCATTGGCAACAATACTTTTTTGCTCCCAGTAGTTGATCACGTGGTTATTTTGAAGCATTTGTTGGCCAGCTGCACCTGTCGCATTGGCTAATTTAAGAATGTCCCAGCTGTCATCAAATAGATAGATTTGGGCGTGATAAATGTCAAAGCTGTCTTTAATTTGATTCACAATTTCGTCAAGAAGCATTTCTGGTTCAAGGATCGTGTTTATGTGTTCAGAAATGGTATTCACCATTCTTAACTGGTGGGTACGTGTGTCAACACGATGCTCCAATGTAGAAAGTAGATTACGAAACTGGAATGTCACACTGTCAAGTGTTCTGGCTAAAGCCCCAATTTCATCATTTCGTGTTTGAGGGAGTTCATAATCCCAATCTTGTTCACCGATTTTTTCTACTGCATTTGATAATTGAACGAGCGGTTGGGTTGCTCTTGAAATAAGCCAATAAGCGCTAATGAGGCTTAATAAGGTGATTAATGCACCTAATGGCAGAAGCTGTTGCCAAATGAGGCTATTTGATTGTTGATTTAATTGCGTTTGAATCGGTGCAACGGATTGAATAATGGCATCTTTTTCAATGACGGTGGCCAAACTCCAATTAAGGCTGGCAAGAGGGGAGTAGGCTATGAAATGTTCGATGCCATTTAACGTTATTGTTTCAATCCCTGTCTCACCTGATTTCATGGCTTCAATGACCGGAACTGCTTGGGAAACGGCCGTGTTTAAGTCGAAACCAAAATTAATGTCTAAAGGATCTGAATCAAAGAAATCTTGTCGACCCTCTTCAGGTAATGCGATCGAACGACCTTGGCTATCAATAAGGAAAGAGTAGCTATCCCCTGTAAATTCAGAGGCTTCAATATTCATGGCCAAGTTGTTTAAACTAAAATCAACACCAATGACACCATAAAATTCTCCAGAGCTGAGATAGATTGGCGAAATCGCGGAAACCAAGAGACCTTGACCGGCGGGATCATCATAAACAGGTGTCCAAACAGTGGCTTGGGAAGGATTGTTTTCTGGTGTTGCGACAGTGTAAAAGATGCCTTCAAGGGCATTAAATTCTGGGGGAACAATCTCAGGTAAGTTGATATTGGGATACAGTTTTGTTAACCCATTTTTTGAGATGAGATAGATGGCCACTGTGTTTGGATTTTGTAAGTATGCAGTTTCAAAAAGTGAGTCCATGTAGGCCGAAGTGTTTAAATCCAGCAATAAACTGTCATTGAGCTCAAAATTATTGGGAACAAAGATAGTTGTGAAATCATCAGGCCCATTAATGATTTGACCCTCTGAACCTATAAAGATGTTGTCTTCCAAAGACCATAAACTGTTTTCAGAGAAGCTTTCAGGATTATTGAATAAAAACGAGGCATATTGTGAAACATTGGTTGCATCACTTCGTGCAGCATCAAGAATCAGCTCATTTTTTAAGGCATTTTCTGTCGTGAGTTCAACTAAAAATGACTCGGCTTGCGCAATGAGGGCTTCTTGACTGACATCTTGTGTGGTTTGCCCAAATCGCTGGATTGAATTCAGGTATAGAGAACTTATTAAAACAATGCTAACAACGGCCGTTACAATCGACACAAACAAGATTTGATTTTTGAAACCAAGAGATGACAAAAATGATTGTCGTTTTGGGTTTGGCGGAAGTGGAGAATCCATAGGCGATATTTATAAATGAGATGTCTGCAGAAAAGGGCTAATTAGATGGTTACTCCCAAATTTCATCCCCTTCGATGAGCGAGAGAATCTGTTTAGGAAAGAGGTGTCGATTAATGGGTTTGCTAATAAAACCGTGAATGCCACGTTCCTTAGCTTTTGGAATTTCAGAATCTGGATCCGCTGCAGAAACGATGACAGCCGGGACATCTTTAAATTTCTCATTTTTTGTCAGTGCATCATAGACGTCATAGCCAGACACATTGCCAGGGAGCATCAGGTCAAGAATAAATAGATCAATGTCGAAGGGGTAATTTAATAAATTTTGTAGAGAGGTATCTCCCCAATGATCTAACATCGTATTCGCACCCTGTGCACGAAGGATGGTGCGAATGATGGCAAAGTTGGTTGGATCGTCTTCGACTAAATAAAGATGTTTATCTTTCAATAACATGGCGGATTCCTAAGTAATTGTTAACAAATATCTCGACTATAAAATTAGCCGTTGAAAATTACTTTTAGGAGAACAAATCGTTTATGAAGCTATTCTAAAGAGCTTATTGTTCTCCACTTAATAGAGTTGCTTGCGTTTTTCTTTGAAAATTTATTATATCGGAGAACCCCTTGAATTGATTGACATCAATGGCCTTGACTGTAGTCAATTTGAACTGTTTAGGGAGAAAACGGGAAATATTCACTGCTTTTTTATTCTAAAAAGTCAATTATTGCATCCCTTCAGATCGAGTAATCATCCAGCTTTGTCACAAATGCCCCCTCAATATATGTAAGAATTCGTGCCCATCAAATCGGATTTTCGGTCATATAATAAAAATCCAAGAGAAGAGGAGAACAACTATGTCATATACGATTGTTGACGAAAAATCATACGCTCATTCCCAAACGGCCGTTTATCAAGCGGCTGTGGGTGCTATTAATGGCCTCGAAGGCAAATTCGAAAGTGAAAGCGCTGAAGAAGGACATATTGAAGCCAGATTCCACAAAACAGTGCTCAAAAAAACGTTGGGTGATCGGACGTATTTAACCGTTGATATTAAAGAAGAAAATGAGGGCGAAACGGCCGTTCATGTTTCTTGCTATCCACTCAATGCAGTGGGCCAAAAATTGATGTTTGGGGCTCGAAAAGGGGTCTCAAAGACCATTGTGACCTGGTTTTTTGCCCATTTAGAGCACCGTTTACCGAAGGCTTAGAAAGCGTTTCCCCAGAGTAAATGACCGATAAATTCACTTTTGTCATAAATACTATACAAAAAGTTGTGACAATTACTTGTTTAAATAAAACAAAATGTCGATATACTCCAACCTTAGAGGAAGATGAGAACAACGGAGTTGGAGGAAATCGATCATTTCAAATTCAGAGGTGTTATTCCCCGTTATGGCGTCCTTGACCACTAGACAACGGGATCTCATAAATTTCTTGCTAACCCATCCTGGGCCTATTGTTGTGAGCGACATTGCCCGGCAGATGGAGTTAACTCCGCGCCAGGTGACTTATAGTCTCAAAGGCGTACGGAGTTGGTTGCAAGATCGTGACGTTGAGTTGCGAGTAACCCCTGGAATTGGAATAGAACTCCTTTGGTCAGAAGAAGAACAAGATAGCATTAAGAATGAACTTTTTGCAGATGCAAATTTTCAACTTGTGTTGTCCGTGGGGCAAAGACAACAGCTCTTTACCCTGAACCTTCTGATTTCGGATGAGCCGCTCATTCTTTTTAACCTACAGCAAGTTGGCCAAGTTTCACGAACCACAATTCTCAAAGATCTAGAAGGTGTTGGAGAATGGGTGCTCGAATTTGGGCTCAATTTGGAACGCCGACCAAATTACGGTATTTGGATTAGCGGCCCGGAACGAAATAAACGGCAGGCATTAGCGGCATTGCTATGGGGGGACATACCCTTTGATGATTCGCTCTGGCAGATGACACACGTGGACGGCTTGAAATTTGGCTTGTCCCAAGATGCTCACCTGATGCCGATCTTGGAAGAGGTAAACGCCCTTGTCGAAAAATTAAATACAAAAGCAATGATGTCATTGGTGGCAACGGCAGAAGCAAGCTTAGGTGGTCGTTTTTCAGACCAAGGTGTCTTGCATCTGGCGCTAGCGATTGCCATCCTAGCATATCGCATCGATGAAGGACAGTTTTTGAATTTCGATCACATTTCTGATTTTGAGCTGGATGATCATCCTGTGTGGGCTGTGGCTCAACAGCTTTTGCGCAAGCTCTACGTCAATGTAGACGCGCAATCACTTCAGGCAGAAACGACAATGATTGCTATTTTGTTGCTGTCATGTGCAAAAAGCGATCGTTATCCTGGTGATTTAGAAACAGACTTTAGATTCCCAGCTCTCATCGAAATGATGATGAAAACTATCGGTGAGGCTTATGAGCTTGAAGAGCTCTCTGGAGATGCCACGCTGCGTGATGGATTGATTGCCAATGTGTTGCCTGCTTGCCATCGCAAGCGATTTAGAGTGTGGACACCGGTTCCAATTCAAAGCGATATTTTGTCAAATCAAAAATATGCCTTTGAAAACCAACTTTCAAGGCATTTGGCTGATGAAATTGATTATGCAACTGGCATCAAACTTTCAACAGCTGATATTACAAATCTCGCCTTTTTGTTACGAGCCGCTTATATCCGTGAACGGCCGTATCAGCTTCGAGAAGTCGTGGTTGTTTGCCCCAGCGGTATGGCAACGGCTCAACTCTTAATGGCGAGACTGAAAGCAAGATTCCCAAGACTTGGTAATGTGACGGTAATCTCGATGAGAGAAGTAGATTCAGAGCGGCTTCGTGAAGTGGATTTAATTATTACGACTGTGCCGCTTGCAGGATTAGATACGGCCGTTGACATTATTCAAGTTCACCCTCAGCTACTTCCGGAAGATGTATCACGCATCACGGAATGGCTGGCATAAGGGTGCACCCAAAAAGTTTGAAGAGGTTTTTGGTGCACCTTCAAGTAGTCCTATCCAACAATCTAGACCAAGAGTTGGGTTTCGTGGACTATCTCAATTTGTATTTTTACTCAGTACGCCCGACTGAGTATTAAGAAACTGTGGGGTTTTCCTCCCTTTCTTCTCGATGGCGAGGGTAAGTTTTTGCCCTCGCCCTGAGAGGTGAAGCAGAGAGAAAATCAAAACCCTACAAAACTTGTTTAGACAATCTTCGAGAAGAGGAAGATTTGTCACAGTTTAGGTGAAAGGAAAAAAGCATATTGAAATCGATTTATTCTTTTTCAAAATCTTTTCTTCCATTTACATATTTCTTGAGGAAGGTTTTTAAAGGAGACTTACAATGAGAGAAAGATTACAACAATTTGGTGGCTTTATGGCCGGCATGATCATCCCTAACATTGGTGCATTCATTGCTTGGGGTTTGATTACAGCATTATTTATTCCAACTGGTTGGATTCCAAATGAAACATTTGTAGAACTAGTTGGACCAATGATTGTTAACTTATTACCAATCTTGATTGGTTACACCGGTGGCCGCATGATTCACGGCACACGTGGTGGTGTAATGGGTGCTATCGCAACAATGGGCGTTATTGTTGGTTCTGAAATTCCACAATTCTTGGGCGCTATGATTGTGGGTCCTTTGGGCGGCTGGCTCATGCAAAAAGTTGATGACGCATTAGAAGACAACATCCCTGTTGGTTTCGAAATGTTGGTTAACAACTTCTCGGCCGGTATCTTAGGCACTATTTTGGCTATGTTGGCCCTCGTCGTTATCGGCCCTATCGTTGAAGGTATCACCAACTTCTTCGGTAGCATCGTTGACGCATTGGTTAACGCTCGCTTGTTGCCATTGGCTGCAATCGTTATCGAACCAGCTAAAGTGCTGTTCATGAACAACGCTCTGAATCACGGCG
>JANQSK010000127.1 GCA_028284105.1 Anaerolineae bacterium | reverse complement strand
TTCTTTAGCAGCTTTGTCAGCAGCAGCTTTCTTAGCAGCTTCAGCAGCTTTCTTTTGTTCAGCAATTTTAGCGCGTTGAGCAGCAGCCGCATCAGCAGCACGTTTTGCACGGTCTGCATCGGTTGCACGCAAAGCAGTTGCAATCAAGTGCAAAGCTTCTTCCTCTTCATCGCTAATTTTGTCTTTTTTCTTGAGCATGTTTTCGCCTATTGCTTCTGCAATAGCGGTACCTACTTCCATCAAGAATTCGTTGAAACCATCAAATTCGCGGTTGTTTGTTTTAGCATCAACAGCGTCTGCGATATCTTCCAAAACACCACCCACTTTTTCAAGTGAAGATTTTGGATCAACATCATGCTTGCCATCTTTTGCTTCAGCTAATACAGCATTGACCAAAGCGTTGCTTGATTTATAGCTACCGAGAAAATCAGCCAAAGCTTTGGCTTCACGGCGTTTTTCAACAAGCCCCATACGGCCTTCTGCAGCAGTGATTGCTGTTTGTACCCAATATGGTGAGTCTTTGATCATTCCCCATTCTGAATTACTGAAACTTGATTTGTTAGCCAATTTTGTCTCCTTTATGCGTGTAAAAACGAAATTACACTATGCGTTCAGCCGCTCAAATGCCGTTTTTACTATACAAAAAAATTTAATCTTATTAAATGGAATTATTGCTGATTACAGGTCATCAATTGTTTATTCCTGCAAATTGGACACCGATATTTGTGAAGGGTCACAAAATCAATTTATTTCCCCTAAATTTGGTTTATAAAAGGATGGTCATGACGCTTGACAACATTGAGTAGATGGTTTATTTTGGGGAATATGAGCAATATTTTACAAGATTACTTAAAAAATGCTATGGCTATGTCTAAGCTGTCGTGTTTGGTGAAGCGAGGCTCACCAGCATGGGTCAGTTTGGCATAATTTGAGTTGCTCAACTACCCCGACAGCAATCTTCAACGTCAGCCTCGCGCTGGCGTTTTTTGATCGCCAGCGTGTTCCCAATTGATTACAAAATAATATTTCAAGATATCAACGGCATTTGATTACGAAATGATGTCTACGTACCTTCTTGAACAATAACTGGAGATCACCATGTCTAAACATATTTTTATTGGCATTGCTTGGCCGTATGCCAACGGCCGTTTACATTTAGGTCGGGTCGTCGGGGCTCTACTACCAGCCGATATCTTTGCTCGATATCACCGTTTAAAAGGGAATCACGTCTTAGCAGTTACCGGCTCAGATGCCCACGGCACCCCCATCACCATCGCCGCAGATGCGGCAGGCATTACACCTAAAGCGTATTTTGAAGCAGTTCATCAAGAGTTTTTAACAAGCCAGCTTGATTTAGGGATCAGCTATGATCTATTTACCCACACCGATACAGAAAATCACCATCGAGTCGCACAGGATTTGTTTTGCAAGCTGTATCAAAAAGGATTCATTACCCCCAAAACGCAAACCCTTTTTTATTCTGAAAGTGAACAGCGGTTTTTGCCGGATCGATATGTAGAAGGAACCTGTCCACACTGTGGATTTGAGAAAGCAAGAGGGGATCAGTGTGATGATTGTGGACAAATTCTCGATCCGACAGAGCTCATTAATCCAATCAGCACACGGGATAGCACCACGCCAACGGTTCGTGAAAGTGAACAGCTCTTTTTTGATTTAGGTGCTTTTGAAGATGAGCTATTAGCTTATTTAGACGAACACGAACACCATTGGCGTCCTAATCCATTGAATTTTACGCGAGGATTGATTGCTCAAGGATTGAAACAACGGCCGTTTACGCGCGACCTCGATTGGGGCATTAGCGTTCCTGTTCCAGGATGGGAGCATAAAAAGCTGTATATCTGGGCGGAAAACATCGTTGGCTATTTGTCTGCAGCAATTGAGTGGGCCAACAACAATGGCAAACCAGATGCTTGGCGTGACTGGTGGACTAACCCTAATGCGAAAAGCTACTACTTTCTGGGAAAAGACAACATTCCATTCCACACCATCTTTTGGCCATCTGAATTGATAGGCATTCAAAATCTGTACCCTCAATCGGCCGACGAGCGGCTCAACTTACCCTACGATGTTCCGGCCAATGCGTACTTGACACTAGAAGGGCAAAAATTTAGCACAAGCCGGAATCATGCCGTTTGGTTGGGAGATGTTTTAGAAAGCTATGGCCCAGATGTGGTGCGTTTTTATCTTTCAGCCATTTTGCCAGAAAATCAAGATGCTAATTTTAGTTGGGATGATTTTGTCCGGCGTAACAACAACGAGCTGGTGGCAACCTGGGGCAACCTGGTTAATCGTGTGCTCAAGTTTGCCGATAAGCATTGGGGGCACGTTCCTCTGCCAGGCGGAAAACGGCCGTTTGATGAAGCACTCGAACAAGAAATCAAGCAAGGGTTTGAGACCGTTGGCGAATTGATAGAGGCGGTCAAACTTCGAGCAGCACTTAATGAAACCTTCCGTTTGGCTCGACAGGTGAATGCCTATTTAGATATTGCGCCTTGGTATCAAGTGATAAAAACGGATCGAGATGGTGCAGCCACAACTGTTTATATAGCACTTTGGGCAATCGACTGTTTGAAAACGTTGCTCTCACCATTCTTGCCCTTTTCGTCTCAATCTGTTTATGAATTTTTAGGCTATAACGAGCAGTTGTTTGGCAAAACAACCATCGAAACTTTTCATGAGGAACATCAACAACATGATGCGTTTGTGTATGATGCGGAAGGAGCGGTTGGAAAATGGGAGCCAAGCAAGCTACCTGTTGGACAGATCCTAAAACGGCCGTTTCCACTCTTCAAAAAGCTAGATGAATCGGTTGTAGCTGTTGAGAAGGCGAAGCTCGGTATTGAATCGGCTTTGCGGTAAGAAGCTTTATCGAGGCTTTTTCTTTTTGTAGGTGTGATAGCCAGCTTGTGAATCCAACAGCCACTGGCGCAAGCTGGCTTCATCATCACTTTCAACGTATTGCTTCAACGCTTCAACGTCGGCTTGGAAAGATTCGATTTGCTTAAGAACGGCCGTTTTATTGGTCATGAGGATATCCATCATTATCGT
>JANQSK010000122.1 GCA_028284105.1 Anaerolineae bacterium | reverse complement strand
TTCCTTGACACTAGTCGCAACCATTCCCGCCGCTGGTGCTCCATGGAAGGCTGTGGCAACCGTATCAAGGCACGAACCCATTACAAAAAACGACGTTCTTCGCAGTAAGAAAGTGGCAATTCTAGTTAGATGCGCATTTTTGAGAAAACGGCCGTTTAAGAAAGCAAGCAACCTATGGATGACGACTTATTGAACAAGGTCGAAGTCGCTGAAACGCAGTTCGGCAAGATTAGATATATCCAAATCGGTCCACCTGATGGTGAGGTTATTCTATTTTCGACAGGCGGTGGTGTCGGCGTAAGCTCAGTCCATGGATTCCGTTGGCTCGCTCAGGCAGGTTATCGGGTGATCTGTATTAATCGACCGGGCTATTATGATTTGCCGGTTGATATCGTGAACAGTTTCGAAGGTCATGCAGATATTTATCACGAAGTCCTCTCTTCATTAGGTGTAAGCGAAAATTGCCACGTCTTTGGACTGTCGATGGGCGGTTTATCAGCATTGTTTTATGCTCAAAAATATTCCGCAAAATCTTTAACGCTTTGGAGTGCTGTTACCGGTACTTACCTTGTGAATAAGGCATCAGCAGAATCCCCCTTAGGTAAATTAGTGCTATCAACATCAGGTAAAAAGCTTGTCTCCTGGATGATTCGCAGTTCCGCTAAATATTTCCCTAAATTAACCATTCAGGAATTCCTCAAAACTGAGGCAGACCTCAACCAAAAGCAAAGAGCTCAAATTGCAGAGCAAATCGTGTCTCATCCCGACCGCACAGAAGAGTTTTTGACCTTTGTACATTCAATGACTCCCATGGAAGAACTTTATATTGGCATGATGGACGAGGTAGATAAAGCCTCTCAACTTGGGAACCTAGATTGGAGTGACGTTTCCTGCCCGACGCTAGCGATTCATTCTCCAATCGATATTGATGTTCCTTTAGACCACGCAAAGCGAATTGAAACTATGATTCCAAATATCCAAATGGTGTATGTTGAGGCTGCCGGTCATTTCGTTTGGTGGGGTGATGAAGGGGAAAGGGTGAAACAGCTCACGATAAATCATCTAAACCAACATTCTTCAATTAAGCTTTAACATCTGATTTGCAAGGGGTTCGCTGAGAATATTATTCTTCAGGACAATTTTTAAATTAACGGCCGTAACTCAAAATAAGCCCATCATTTTCTTTACAAATTCTCAAACCTACTCAGACGATCCACACCAATTGAAGTGGATAAAAGTTTGAATCTTTTTTCTAAAAATGATTCTGACAAATCAAGAGTGGCACTTCAATAAATGAGATGCCACTCTAGCTATTATCCACTAAAGTGAAGGAGCCAGTTTATTCCACCTTCGTTGACGATGACGATAAAAGATATTAGCAAATATCCAGACCACAGGGGTCAAAATACCAGCATCAAATTCCACTTCATCCGTATAAACTGTTTTCCCATCTTTTGACGTAATATGAATAAGATGATCCCACTTTTTAAGAACATGGCTTTTTTCTCTAGTCTGGAGCTTCCGTTCTTTATCATCAATTTTCTCCATATCCAGCGAATGCCTTCCAAAAGGAATGAGGTTGAAAATTTTAAAGTTAACAATGACCGTTTCATGTTCTGGCCAATATTCAGGAAAAGCTGTTGGATAAACAGGCGAAAATGCCACTAATGGACGAGCTACATATTGTAATAATGAGACTTTTTTGACTTCTCGCCAAGCTGCATCTGGCGAACAATTTAGAGTTGTTTGAATTTTAATTTTCATGATCTTTATCCTTATTTTTTAATGTTTTTAGTTAATCTTTTTGTTCATCACTGTAAATTAGGGGCTTTAAATGGATGGTAAAATTCGCGATTTAATTAGTGCGCATCAGATTTTGTGTCTCCATTTTTGGAACCAGTCCATCAAGTTCACAATGCTTGTGAATAAAATTAGGGCAAAATAAAGCCTCCGTCAACGGCTAGTGTTACTTAGCTAACACGTGTACAATAAAACGGCATCATAAACCCATTCACAAAAATAATGATTCGTTGAATGTTTAACTTTAAGCAAAGAGGAATTTCAACAGATATGGACAAACGCTACCGTCGAACAGAACGCGCATTGACTGAAGCTGTGATTCAAATAATCAAGGAAAAAACATGGGATGCAGTGACTATTGAGGATATAGTATCTCGAGCAGATATTGCTCGAAAAACATTTTATGCACATTATGAAAATAAAGAACAACTGCTATGGAAAAGTCTTGAAACACATTTTGAAATGATTGAAGAGCAAACCAATGAGCTTAACATCAATACGTTATTGATGGATAAAAAACCATTGAGTTACCCAATTTTTAAACATGTAAAGGAGTTTAAGCTTTTCTATGGAAATGTTTTAAATAGCGCCAACTCTGCAATCTTTTTGTTTCAATTTATAGATTATTTATCACAAAAATCCTTTGAAAAACATAAACCCTTACGCGATATCGCTCCGTTTATGACAGTTTCCCCTGAGCTCATGTCAAATATACTTTCCGGGGCTTTAGTTGGCGCGTTGCGCTGGTGGCTCAATAGCGATATGCAAGATTCAACTGAAGAGATGGCTTATCGATTTAGCCAAATTACGGCCCCTGGCGTCATGCAATCTATGGGTTTAGATTCTTGATGAAGTGTGATTAAAATAAACTATGGGTAGAAATAACTTCTTAATCGATGGCGTTTCCTGCTCTGGAAAAACCACAGTCTGCAATGAGCTACTAAAGCAAGGCTATCACGCCATCCATGGTGACAGAGAGTTGGCCTATTGGGGTGATCTAAAAACGGGCAAGCCTACGATTGGGCAAGGTGATGAAAATCGGGCATGGATTTGGCATGTTGAAAAAGTTAGAGTTTTAGCAACTGATCAGAGCCACCCAGCAACATTCTTTTTTGGCGGATCAAGAAATTCAGAACAATTTATTGACCTATTCGATAAGGCGTTTATTCTTGAGATTGATCTGGAGACCCTAAACCAACGTCTTGCAACCCGACCCAAAGACGCATGGGGAGGAACGGCAGAAGAAGGGGAATCATTTGCGCGATATCAACAGGCCACAAAAGCATTCTTGCCAAAGAACGCCATTGCAATCGACGCGACTGCTCCTCTTTCAACTGTTGTCGAGACACTTCTCAAACTTGCCAAATAGAAATCAACAAATATTGATAATCTCTTTTAGTTGAGATCAGCTTATGAACACACACAAAAATTATGAATGACACTGCTATTAAGAACAATATTGAAAAACAATTTAGAATGGCGCTCCAAGTTTTGGCAATCAAGCCAGATGAGCAGGTTAGAGCTTTGGAACCTGGAGATGTCCCTGTGGAGATGTGCGAAGATTATTTGTATTATTCTACTGCCTATCAACAGTGGTTTGAACATGAGCTAGATGCAGAAACAGTTGATGCTATTAAACGCCTCACATCTAAGATAGAAGCCTTGCCAGATACGGCATTTCCACAGGATAGCAATTTATCAGCAATGGGGAGACCAGAGTGGGAACCATTACGGGTTGAGGCACAACTGCTCCTAAAGAAATTAAATTGGCCTTTTGAGCCACCCCCACCCTTCATAAATGAGGGCGATGGCGTTTGGAGACTACGCTAGGGTTCCAAAAAATATTCCAAATCAGTTAAATGCATCTTTGCACGATAATGGAAGGTATCAATAAACAATATGACATTATTAATTGAAACAAATATCCCTGAATGGATGACAAACGAACAGCTTAAAGAAGAGCTCCAGCCGATGATGCCAGATGTTGAAATACGGCATGCCCCCCAGTTCGGCAATCGGGATGGTATTGTCATGTTGGCGTGTGTACGTTTGCCAAGTGGCCTTGCCAAAACGCTACCAAACTTGCAGCTCGTTCAAAAGCTCGGAGCCGGTGTCGAAGCGATCGTTGGGGATCCTGATTTACCCGCACATGTGCAGGTGACTCGCCTCAAACCGGATGCACCAGCTCAAGAAATCGCTGAATATTGCGTTGCCTATGCGCTGAGAGAACAGCGGAATATGCCCTTTCATGAGCCTAATGAAGCCAACAAAATTTGGGCGCCCCGAGCACCGCGAAAAACGCCTGAAACGACAGTGGGGGTATTGGGATTAGGCCATATTGGAGGACGGACAGCACGCACTTTTGCTGCACTTGGTTTTCGGGTACTTGGGTGGAGCCGTTCGCCAAAACAAATTGAAGGTGTGGAGTGCCGACATGGGCAAGATGCGCTTTTACCGCTTTTAGCCGAGTGTGATTATGTGGCCTCTGTGTTATCTGCCACGCCACAAACGAACGATCTTTTTAATGCGCAAACGTTTGAAATGATGAAGGAAGGAAGTATGCTCATCAATGTGGGTCGGGGAAATTTGATTGATGAGCAGGCGTTGATTAATGCCTTGGACAACGGCCGTTTATCTCGCGCCGTCCTTGATGTGTTCAAAACAGAGCCTTTGCCTGCAGAGCACTCCTTTTGGACACATCCACAAATCACCGTCACGCCCCATGTTTCAGGATGGCATCAGACGGGGGCGTTTAAGGTGATTGCGGAAAATTACTATCGATTGGTGGAAAAACGGCCGTTGATTAATCTCGTCAACAAAGAAGCTGGATATTAAGACAACCTCCATCGAGCTTTAATTCATTAAATTCGTTACGAATCGCTTTTCTTCTTGTCGTCATCATCCTTCAGGAAGACGCCAAGGAACCAACTCACAATACTAATCACGAGGCTACCCCAGAGGGCGGAGCCAAACCCATCAACAAGCAATGCCCCACTTAATGCATCCGTTAGCATGAGCATGGCCGCATTGATCACAAAAATGAATAACCCAAGCGAAACCACAATAAATGGAATCGAAAAGATGGTGAGAATGGGTCGAACGATCGCATTAACAATCCCAAAGATAAGCGCTACAAAAAGTATCGTGACTAAGCTCCCTTCTAAGGAAACCCCATCCACAAATTGGGCAGCAGCCCACAGTGCAGCTGCATTAATAAATAATCGAATAATTAGTCGCATGTTTATCCTCGTGAAACTGCTTGCATGCAGTTTAGTAGCCTAAGAATTGTCATTACCGCGAAGGCAGTAATCCATATGCAAATAGATGGATGCCCATAAAGATGGGCATGACAGGTCAGAGTGTTTTATTAAATAAAAAATGTCGCTTTTGCTGATTTTTCAAAAAATCTTTGCTACTTAATTTACGCAAATCATCTTGTTTAAGTTGCGAAATATTTCACGATTAGGCTCATTATTACCCGTATCCATACACATCACGCGCCACGTGGTCAGAAATCAACCCTCTACGCAAATCCGATTTGATTGCCTCTCGATCACGTGCTTTAGGATCCCCATACCCACCGCCGCCAGGCGTTTGGAAGATCAACCGAACCCCTGCAGGAATTTCAAATTCCCCTTTACCCGGAATCACCTTCCCTGTCTCATAAGCAATGTGGCCCGGCGCACCAGAATGTCCGCCCGCAAAGCCACGTGCAGGATACGTCATGCGCTCAACGGAGAGGAAAAGCATAAACGGCCGTTTCTCCAAAGACTCAATCTCTAATACCTGGCCTAATCCGCCGCGGAATTCTCCGGCCCCACCCGAATCAGGGCGCAGTTCACGCCGATAGATAATGAGCGGTGTCGTTGTCTCTGTGATTTCCACCTGCGAGCCCCAGACGCCGCTTGGATAAGCAGTTGCGGACAGACCATCTTTGGTTGGTCGGGCCCCAGTCCCCCCATTGTGCGTAAGCTCCGTTGCAAAATGGGTCACATTTTCTGAATGATCTAGCACCACCACATTGCGCATTGGCAAATCGTACATACAGGAAGCCCCCTCAGCAGGCACCTGTCCTGGCATCGCTTGGTTTAAGCACCCAAAGACCACATCCGGCATCAACTGCCCAATCGTGTGTCGCATCGCTACAGGTGCAGGATGCAACGCATTGAGAATACATCCTTCGGGAGCGGTCACAATAAATGGGGCTAATGACCCCGCATTATTGGGAATATCAGGATCAACCAAACATCGAATACCAAAGACAGCGTAAGCTGTGGCGTAGTTAAGCGGCACGTTGATGCCGTATTTTGAACAAGGGGAACTCCCCGTGAAGTCAAGCACAAACTGATCATCAGAAATAGTAAGCTCTGCTTCCACTTTAATTTCAAAATCGTACCCATCGACCATCAGCGTCTGAGAATAACGGCCGTTTTGAATCCCTCGAATCGTTTCCACAGTGCCGTTATAGGATGTCTCAATAATGTAATCGGACAGTTCATCAAGGGCATCAATGTGGAAATCACGCATCATCTCCAACAAGCGAGTTGACCCCACCTCACAACAGGCAATAAGCGCATAGGTGTCTCCCTCATTTTGAATAGGTTCACGTGAGTTCGCTTTAATGATGTCGATCACTACCGTATTGATTTGCCCACGATCTACTAATTTGCAAGGCGGAATATAAAGCCCTTCGTCATAAATATCGGTCCCTTCTGGCCCCATGCCACGTCCACCTAAGTCAATCAAATGGGAGGTGCAAGAGGTATAGCCAATGACTCGCCCCTCTTTAAACACAGGTTGGACAAGCAGAAAATCATTAAGATGCCCAGAGCCTATCCACGGATCATTGGTCATATAGACATCTCCTTCCTGCATCTCAGCGACCGGGAAAATACCAATCATCGTTTTGACAGCTTCCGCCATCGTATTGATGTGGCCCGGTGTTCCAGTCACCGCTTGTGCCAACATGCGCCCTTGCAAATCAAAAATACCGGCTGAGATATCACCACATTCACGCACAATGGGGCTAAACGCGGTACGAATCAATACCTGTCCCTGTTCTTCCACAAGGGCCAATAGTCGATTCCACATGATTTGCAGATCGATTGCCTGGTGGGATTGGGCATTTAAATCATTTTGGGAATTCCCACCTTTTGAAGATAAGACATCTTCTTCAACCAAGTGTGTCAGCAACAAATTGCCCGCACGATCCACCACGGCCTCAAAATCAGGGGGGAGCAGCGTAGTTGTCTGGGATTCGACGATGAGCGCCGGCCCTTTGAT
>JANQSK010000121.1 GCA_028284105.1 Anaerolineae bacterium | reverse complement strand
ATCTTTAGGAGGCGAGATTGAAACGGGGCATGAAGTAAAGTCACTCATGGACCTTCCGCCTTCAGATATGGTGTTCTTAGATTTGGGGCCTCAGCAATTGCTTAAATTGGCAGAGGGCCAGCTGCCTCCATTTTACAAGCGCCAGCTTGAGCGTTTTCGATATGGCCCCGGTGTATTTAAAGTGGATTGGGCGTTGTCGGAGCCTATCCCTTGGAAAAATGATTATTGTCGTGGAGCGGGTACGGTCCATGTTGGGGGCTCGCTTCAGGAGATGATTGTGTCGGAGCGTGAAATGTGGAACGGCCGTTACTCTGAACGGCCGTATACGCTTGTGACTCAACAAAGCCTGTTTGATGAAACCCGTGCCCCCGGTGACAATCATACCGGTTGGGCGTATTGCCATGTACCGTCAGGTTCCACAAGAGACATGACAGACATTGTCGAGAGTCAAATTGAACGTTTTGCCCCAGGTTTTAAAGAGACCATTTTGGCTAAAAACGTCATGAATACGCAAGATTTCTACGCTTACAACCAAAACTACTTTGGTGGCGATATTAATGGCGGTGTTCAAGATTTAACGCAGCTATTTACACGCCCTACCCCGCGATTAAACCCATACTCAACGCCGTTAAAAGGAGTCTATCTTTGTTCTTCTTCAACACCACCAGGAGGTGGTGTGCACGGCATGTGTGGCTATTTTGCGGTCAAATTTGCTTTGAAACTGTAGTTTGTAAGATAAAAGATTTTGATTGCCATTAGTCGCTTGCATATGAAACGGCCGTTGCACTACATCTTTGGGCTGGTTTAAACCATTGCCCAAGACCTGATTGGAGGGATTGGGCAGCTTCCTCAGGCGTCATCTCCCGATTGATAACTGCAATGGTTCCTTCTTGCATCAAATCGTACCCAGAAGGAATATTGTTTGTGAGCTGAGGCCATGCCCACCGTACATCTAAACCCCGTTCACGATTGAGTGCTAAAAAGGTGTTAGCGCGAATGTTTTGTAATTGGGGGGGCTCTTTGTGCATCGGGAAGAAGCCTGGTAACTCATTACCCAACAAGTTTGCTAGTTCTTGAGTCGTTAGCCAGGTTAGGAATAATCGTGCTTCTTCTTTGTGCGGTGAGTTAGCATTGAGCCCGATAGCGGTGTCCGCATGGAACGTAATATGGCTTTCTTGCCCTTCCGGTGGGGGAGATGCAAAAACGGACCATTGGAAATCTGGGGCCTCATTTTCAAAGTAAGAGATATCCCATGAGCCCCCAAACATCATTGCTGCTTCCCCATGTAAAAAGAGCCAACGGCTGTCAGAATATGAAATCGTATTATGTTCTGGGGGCAAGTATGGTGAAAGAGATGAAACGGCCGTAAATGCATCCACAACATGTGTGTCATTAAAGCAGCGTTGCCCACTTAAATATTGAAGCCGACCCTCTTTTCCTCCGATGAAGTTCGGAGCTAAATTCATAAACACTAGCTCTGCCATTGTCCATGGGTCCCCTGTGGCATTGGCAAAAGGAATATATCCAGCTTCTTGAAGCTGGAGAGAGACTTCAACTAACTCTGCCCAAGATTGAGGGATTGGCAGCAGTAGCTCCTGGAAAATTTCTTGGTTGTAATAAATAGCGTGTGAAACTGCAATGAATGGAACACCATAAGGTGTTTGCTCTTGAGAACTCCAAGGCTGCAGTGCATCTTCTGAAAAGCTTTCGTTCAGACCCGGTAAATCGGTCAGGGGCTCAATATGCCCAGCTTCAATGAGTTTCCGAGAGTGGGAGAACGATCTTAAATAGAACAGATCGGCGGCTATACCATGTTCAAGTTCTGTTTCTAAAACCTCGTTGTATTTCCCTGGCACCATGGGATGGAATTCAACTTGAATATCTGGGTGTTGCTCATTAAACACCGAGAGGATGCGCTCCATTTGAGCCATATCGTCAACACGCCAAGATTGTAGTTTGAGTGTGACTATTTCATCTTCATCATCATCATTCTGTTCAGTTGCAACAATGAGATCAGATGCAGCACTAGCTGGTTCAGCAATTTGCACCTGATTTAGCCATTCCGGTGGTGTAATTAAATCGTATTGGATAATAAAAAAGAGTGCCCCAAATAGAATGACAGAAGGATAAGCAACTTTGCCAAAATTATTCAATTTTTCAAGCCGATCAAAATCTTCACGTTCTTTTGCCAGATTGGCAAGAACCGTGATGAGAAGCTTACCTGCAATGAGTACATAGATGCCATAAAATGCATAATCAAGCGCAATAAGATACCCAATACCTGGGAGGTCGCTGCCCAACCTTAGATGGAAGAATGAGATAGTGAGAAGGGCATTGACGCTGATGATGATTCGTGGTGATAAAGTTTGAATGGGAATATAAAAGACCACGTAAGCAAGCATCAAAATAATCATCAAAGGGAGTAAATTCTTTGATAAGAAACTCACTACATTTCTTTCAATGATGAGTTCAGTGCTGTAATCAGAAAATTCAATGGCGCTATCTGAAAGTAAAAAGTTTGGATTGCCTAACGTAGACTCATTTCGAAAGATGTCTGTGTAATAAACGGCATCTTTGATTTGCCATCCGCTGATTGATCTAAATGCTTCTGAGCGTTCTAGCTTTGCTAGAATTTCTTCTGGGGAGTCATTACGTAAGCCTAAAACATCAACGACGTAAATGAGGTTTTCACGAAGTAGTTCATTGTGTCGAATCTGTATACGTAAGGATTGGGTATCAAATGGATAATCCTTGAAATTAAATTCACCTTCCAATTCAGTTTTGACGTGGTAGGCTCGGTAAACGTAATCATCCGTGACTTCTTCGGCGATTGGATCACCTAAGTCAATCGCCTTTTGACTATTTACAAACTGAATATTCGTTTCATCGAACTCCCCTTGATGTCTAAACCAAAGATAAAAATCGATTGTATAGTTTGATGCTTTTGTGTCGATTTGAATTACTTCATTGATATCAATCCCTGTATAAACGACATTTGTCCGGTACATGTGATTGCCATTGACAATTAATATTCGACCAGCGTCAATTTCACCTTCTAAATCATTGACTCGCTTTAAATCTGGGACAGGTTGGAGCTGTGTTAGAGCCGATACAAATCGCTGGTGAGAAAATACACCGATTGAGAGAGGTTTTATGATATCTCCAACCGGGTTAAAAAATTGGTTCCCCGTTAATCCCTTGACGCCTGATTCAGGGCTGTTCATCAGGGAAAGCGACTCTTGGATTTTTTCCCGATCAGAAACAATTGTCTCAGGTGTTGCTGTTACTTCAGCTCGTTCAATCGCCTTTAGAGCCACAATTGCCGTATCATAGTAACTAGGTGCTTTAAGACCGGGCTCTGCTCCGAATAAATCAATGTAATCTTCCCGGAATTGTTGAGCTTCTTCTCCAACTACATCGAATAGAATGGGGGTCGTTGCATATAAGTTGTCCAAGAAAAATCCTGGCTGTGAAGTTTCTTCAGGCAGATCTGAAAAACCTTCAATAAAGCTCGGATTTCCTAGTGCGGTTGACCCCATCAGAATGTTTTCAATTCCCTGCCGGCGCATTCGGATGATTAATTCTTTGGCTTCAGATGTGTGGGTTGCAAGAAAAATAATGCCTGGATCGCCATTCTCAGCTTTGATGAGTTCTCGGACGATGTTGTCCAAATCTTCACTTAGAGTTTCAGAGTCACCATTAAATATTCGAGAATATCTTATTTCTCCCCCTAATCCTCTGAATGTGTTGACATATGATTCTGCAAGCGATCGACCAAACGCATCGCTATCATAGATGACTGTTGCTACCGTTTCACCCATAATGCGATTGGCATAGTTGGCAAGAAATGATGCTTGGTCATGACTGGTGGGTATTGTTCTGAAATAGTAATCTTGATTTGCTGTTACATTTTCGGCCGTTGCGGATCCACTAATTGCGGGAATACCAGCCTCTTCATAAATTTCCCCGGCGGCGATAGAGGTTGAGCTAAACATGTGCCCAATGACGAGAAGGATGTTGTTGCTTTTCGCGATGTCATTTGCAACTTCACGGGCAAGGTCTGGATCGTTTTTGTCATCGTAGACTAGTAGCTCAACTTTACGGCCGTTAATGCCTCCATATTCATTAATTTGGTCCACAAACATTTGGGCGCCATTTGCCATATCTTGGCCATCAGCAGCCGCTTTGCCTGTCATAGGGCCGACTAAGGCAATAAACAAACGCTCCTTTTGATTACCCTTGATCCAAAAGAAACTTGTTAATGCGATCAAAACGATAGAGAAAATAAAAATAACCGCGGCACGGGTGGGATTTTTGCTGAAGATACTGCTCATGGGGGCTCCGCTAATCGAAATCTCGAAGATTGTTATTAGATAAATTTAATTTGTGGATTTTGTGGTTAAAATTGTGAGATTTAATCATCTGTATTCCTAGATGATTAAATCTCACTCTGTACTTAGTGCTTGCTTAATTGGATGAGGCTGTTACATCCGTGATGCCTGTGTAGGTCAGGTTTAACCCATTCTTGGGCCAAATCCAACCACAGCGTCCGCTAACAGTGAGGTTGGCAATGGTGCCGTTTTCTAATATTTCGGCGTTTGAATTTTCAATTTCCTTGCCTTCAGTCACAAACTCAACAGCGCTGGATAAAGCAAAACCTG
>JANQSK010000118.1 GCA_028284105.1 Anaerolineae bacterium | reverse complement strand
TTGTGGCTTTATTTGCCGAGGAGGGTGAACAAAAAAATCCCTATCATTCAGGTATTTTCCCTTCAGGTGCTAAAGGTAAAGCAGAGCTTCTCGCTTATTGGGAGCCTGTGCCAGCACGGTTTGATGGGATGGCGTTTCATATTCATGAATTGATGTCTATGGAAGACCCCAAAATTGTCTTTGCACACTATCGAGGGGAGATTAAATTGCAAAACGGTGCAGGCGTTTATGCCAATGATTATTATTCAACTTTTCGATTTAATGAAAACGGTCAGATCCTCGAATATGTTGAAATTTTTAACCCAATTACCGCCGCCCGTGGATTTGGGATAACGGATCAAATCAAGTAGACACAAGGAATATAGAATGACACATCAAGCAGTGATTAAAGCAGTCAATCAAATGGCATTTGCAGCTGATTCACATGACTGGGATATCTGCCGAAGCACCTTTGCAGATGAAGTTTTTGTTGATTACACATCCATGGCTGGGGGCGAACCAGCGACTATACCGGCTGATGCCTTAATTGAATCGTGGCAAGGGTTATTGCCTGGATTTACAACAACACAGCATCTATTAGGCACTCACATTGTTAAATCAAGTGGAAATGTCGCCGAATGTCACGCTCACTTTCAAGCAAACCACATCCTTGATGATCAAGTATGGACACTGGGAGGTCGCTATCATTTCCATCTTCAAAACAATAACGACACATGGAAAATCTCTTCCATCAAAATGACAGCTTTATGGTCAGTCGGTGATCAAGCATCATTGTTAGCACAGGCCACTGAACGAGCAACGCAATAAACGAATATCCCGTTGCACTTAATCACAAAGTGCAACGGGATAAATCAAAATCATAAACAAATCTTCAAATCAATAAGTCTTTAAGCATAGCCTTCATTATAAATAACCGGCATCTGCCCTCGCCACGCCGTCCAAACTGTTTCATTGGTTATGAGGTCAGCCATCAAGTGAGCGACATTTATTCGACTCGTCTTCCCAGCATCAAAAATTGCACTTCGTGTTGGTGATGGCACAATATCATAAGCGGTAACGACATCATCATCTATCAAATTGTCAGGACGAACAGCCACCCATTTCACTTTTTTATTTGATTGCCCAATTTCCGTTCTCAAATATTCTGCAGCTTGTTCATTATCAGGATGTGGTGGCAGCAGCAAACGCATGATGCTAGTCAACACCCGCTCACTAGTTGATACCGTTTCCTTCAAATCATGGTTTACATTGCCCGTCGTATTCATCAAAATAAATCTTACAGGTTGATCAGGCTCATTTGCCTCAATGGCACGGCACAATCGGCGTGTGGCCTCAGTCACTAACCGACGAGGGTGCCCATAAATGCCCTTAAAACTCAACCGATGCCCCAAACAAGAAGCCACCGCCTTACAACCGCGTACATGTTGCTTTAACTCTTCATCACTTAAATCAAGAAGGGATGCTCGAATAATAGTCAAATTTTCATGGTTCAATACATTATCCGGCAACGCACTCCCACTTCTAGCAATCACTTTCACCTGTTCGCCGCGCTGCAGTAATTCATTTACCAACCATTGCCCCGTTGCGCCAGTTCCACCCACAATTAGTATTGTCATTATTTTTGTCTCCATAAAGATTGAAGGCTTTCTGTCAATCACATCATTCCCAATCTTTGAATAGTTTGATAAAATACAAAGTATACAGCGTAAATATACACTGTATACTTACAAATTGCAATACGGAGATTTTGAATGGCACCCCATCACAAAAATTTAACCACTGAAAAAATCATCAACAAAGCGATCGAAATTGCAGATGTTTCGGGAATCGAGCCCTTATCGATGCGTTTTTTAGCCAAAGAACTGGGTGCCACACCAATGTCACTCTATCGCTATGTATCCAATCGTGAGGATATGCTAGACAAGATGGTGGATATCATCTTTGGGGAAATTGATTTCCCAACGATAGGAAACGAGTGGCGTGCAGAACTGCGTAAACGAGCGATCTCGGCACGAGCCGTTTTGCTCTCCCACAAATGGGCTTTGGGCTTGCTGGACTCACGACAAAACCCAGGTCTCTCTACATTAGCACATCACAATGCCGTTATCGGCACCTTGAGAGAAGGTGGTTTTTCAATTGCGCTTACTACCCAAGCGATGACAATTCTTGATGCGTATATTTACGGATTCATCTTGCAAGAACTCTCATTACCAACTGAGGAGGATGGGCAATTCGGCGAGGTAGGCGAAGCAATTGTAGAAGCACTCGATAGTGCTCAATTCCCTTACTTAGGCGAACTCGCAGCCGCCCAACTGGCTTCTGGTCTAGACTTTGACAACTTATTTGAAGTTGGTTTAGATATCGTGTTGGAAGGGCTTACGGCTTATCTGGGTGCTCAATAGTATGAGCTGGAGCTAAGACGGATTACGGCCGTTTTCCACCATTATTCTTAATCAGTGTCCGTTGTGCATAGCAAAATCCACTTCTTCTCAACGGGATTTTTAATAATAAATGTTCTGTCCCAAGCAATATCATAAAACCAATTGGTCCATGCGGATGAGCATCTATAAACTGTCGTATTAAGAAAGCCATCTGGCACAATCGCGTTCACAAAATTTCGTGACACCTCTCGAATGTAGTCCTCAATGTGAAAACCGCTCTTGTATGCGCCTCCAAGAGCGAGCATATGATTTAATGACCCTTCAAATTCAAATACACTTTGCCAAACATACTGGAAATTCTCAACATCATCCTCAGTCATTTGAATATCATCCCCTAAAGTCGCCATCACTTTAGGGGACCTGAGAAATGTTTTAATTACATAGTCTGTTCCTTGTAAATCACTCACCCTAGCCTTGTC
The DNA here is from genome assembly GCA_028284105.1 of Anaerolineae bacterium. GTDB lineage: Bacteria > Chloroflexota > Anaerolineae > Promineifilales > Promineifilaceae > QQUD01. The sequence goes on along the minus strand of JANQSK010000118.1, from coordinate 351 downwards.
ATATAAATCAGGATCAATTGGCTCAAAAGATCTTAGAATAACATCTCCATTCACATAAAGTGTTTCGAGCACATCAACAAGCCGCAATACATCCGGATGATTGAGATCGCTTAGTTGATAATCCACTTCTTTCCAGCTCACAAGAATGCCTCCAAACAAAGAAGAGAAACTTACTAAACAAACTGCACTGCAATTGTTCCCAATTCACCAAAGTCAGCCCGCACAGTATCCCCTACCTGTGCCCAAATGGGTCGAACGTAAGAGCCAGCCAACAAGATTTGCCCTTCATGCAGAGATTCACCGATTTCAAACAGCTTATTAGCAAGCCACACTATGCCATTGCCTGGATGC
>JANQSK010000086.1 GCA_028284105.1 Anaerolineae bacterium | reverse complement strand
CTGTTAGATGCCCCCGTTGACCCACTGGAAATCAACTCAACCGCTGACGTCACTATCGACTTCAGCGACCCCGCTGGCGTAGCAGACGAACCGTACACCTGTACCTTCGACTACGACAATGACGGCACCGTTGACGAAACGGTCTCAGGCGTCACCGGCACCTCTTGCATGGGCAGCAACACCTACACAGAAACGGGTGTTTACACCGTTGCAGTTACTGTCGAAGACAAAGATGGTGGCTCCGCAGCCGAAATTTTCGAATTCGTCGTGGTCTATGACCCAGATGGGGGCTATGTAACGGGTGCAGGGAACTTTGACTCACCAGCGGGCGCCTTCATTGCTGACCCACTTTGGACCGGCAACGCCAAGTTCGGCATGATTAGCCAATATCGCAAAAACAAAAACACCCCTGATGGCAACGCGCAATTCCAAATTTCAGCGCAAGGGTTCAACTTCTTCTCAACAGAGTTAGAATGGCTTGTCATCGACCAAGCAGCTGGCACAGCTATCTTCAAAGGTCTTGGAGAAATCAATGGTGCTAGTGGCTATGGCTTTACGGTCTGGGCAACTGACAATGGGGATGGCGGACCTGGAAACACTTTCCGAATCCACATTTGGGAAGTTCACCACAGTGGCAACATCGACGTATATGACAACGGCGCTGAAAGCCCGATTACCAGTGGAAACATCACTGTTGACACAGGTCGTGGCGGCAGTAGTCGATAATCTTTAGTAATTTGATGCTGAGTGGTTAGACCCCCCATCCCTATCTGCTCACATCTGATTATACTGGCTTGGGTGCCTGACTCATATCTTGTGGGTCAGGCACATTTTTTTGCTAGCTAAACTCCAACTCTTTTACGCGAACTCCTAAGCACAAAACAGCAATCTAGGCACCACTCTGGAGTTCATCCAATGTGGTTAAATAATCCTCTAACCCTAAAATCTCATCCTGAATGTCTACAGCAAGACGTTCATAGTTTCCCCGTTGTGCAATAAAGCTTTCATTGACTATTTGGGAGTAAATGATGCCTAGTTGAGCCAAGGTGTTTTCAACTTTCAGCTCAGCAATTTGGCGATTAGTATCAGCCTGTTGTAAATGCTCAAGCTGTTTGCGACGATTGGCAAGCGTTCTTTCAAGTTTCTGGCGCAGCTTTTCATCCTTCGTCTCACTCAACTGTTTTTCAAGTCGCTTTATTGCTGTAGGTACATTTTTTCTTTCCTGCTGAATGAGCGGATCTTCAGACTGAGTTTTTGTCTTGGCAGCTATTGATTCAATGGCGTGCACCCATTCCGACACATTACTGCTTAAAATGGTGAGTCGTTCTTTTTCTAAAGAGTTACGGGGCGCGCTTCGCGCTAAGCCAGAGATTTTTTGGTCATACTCTCTTGCTTGAAGAAGAGATTGCTGAATGGGGTCGTTAAATGAAGGCTTTCGGCTCTCATATCTAGTCTTCCTACTTTCATATTTAGACCCCTTGCTTTTTTGAGGTTGCCGACGATCCTCTTCCCACTCTCTGCCATTTTTATCAGAAGAACGTTCACTGCTGAAGATGGCCGCAATAACAGCCACAATCAACTCCAATATGGAGCGTTTTTTTAAACGCTTCTTCACTTTTTTACGAATTGATTTCGGGATCAGTTCTTCAACAATATCGTCGAGATCCATTCAACATTCCTTATCAAACTGGCAAAAGTTAGCCCGTAAAGTCTGCAATCCAACGCACAAGATTGATGGCCACCAAAAGGCCACCCTCCCATCGAGACAGCTTCCAGCCCGTTCGCATTAAAATGACAACCAAGGCAACCAAGGCAAAGAGAAGCCACAGGCTACCAAAGGCCGATGAGGCGATTGTCATCGGTTGAATGACGGCAGCTAAACCCAAAACACCTAAAAGATTAAATAGATCGCTCCCAATAAGATTACCAACTGAAATACCGTGCCGGCCCCGCATAACCCCGACCAAGGAGGTTGCAAACTCAGGCGCTGAGGTACCCGCAGCAACAATAGTCACACCAATGACCCATTCAGAAAGGCCAAAGTGGCGTGCAATTTCAGATGCAGCTTCTACTAAATAATGCCCACTACCAACAATCATAGCGATACCCACTATCAGCATAGGCACATCAGTCCATGTGAATTCACCGTCTGGCAATTCCTCAGCAGAATCACCACCGTCTCGTTGGTATAGTAAGTAACCAACATACGAGATGAGTGTCGCCAATAAGACAATTCCTTCCCATGTAGCCATTTTCAAATCAGACAAGAAAATAAGCAACAAAATGGTTGCCCCAATCAACATGCCGCCATCTCGGAATACAAGACGCCGCGTCGTCGGAATACCAGCAACCATTGCGACCCCGCCCAAAATAAAGCCTAAGTTAAAAATATTTGAGCCCACAACATTACCAACTGATATGTCGGCACGGCCGCTTAATGCAGCTGCAATTGTTACTGCAAATTCAGGCGCAGATGTACCAATGGCGACAATGGTCAAACCAATCACTAATTCAGAAAGCCCAAACCGCTTCGCTATTCTGGCAGCTGAATTTACAATCCAAGTCCCACCGATCCATAAGCCACCAATCGTTACAATTACAATCACCCAATTTAAAAACATCGACTTTACGTCTCCAATTATTTGATTCTTTTTATTTCTTTGTCTTTCAAAGAAATATTATCAGTCAAAAATAAAGAGCTAACACCCAAGTACGAGTATTAGCTCTGTTGTTGTAAATATACCAGTTGAAAGGGTTTTTCAAAAAAGATTGAAGATTTGCCTCTCTGGAAAGTCAATCATATTCAGGAATGAATAGAGTGTCAATAATAATATGGGTCATTCATCTCTACTTAAAATATTTTCTGAGTTGTCGGATCGAATTTCAGAGGCATACTTGTCTCATTCAACAAGCATTTGGTGGCGTTTAAAGTGATTTTTTTAGTTCAATTTGTCCTTATTTGGTTAACGGCCGTAATTTTCACATTTCTTCATGAGCTTGCCCACGCAATCCCAGTACTTATTGCGGGCCATAAAACTAACATTATCCTAGGTAAACGCGGAAAATCATTTAGTTTTACAATCGGTTCATTACTCACAATTACTGTAGCACCGGCAAGTGCAATTAATGGCTACTACCAATTTTATGGGCAAACGCTTGATCGAACGCGCCTCATCAGCTATACGGCTGGGCCTCTCAGCAATTTTCTCTTTTTGATTATCTTCATCTATTTTTCCTTAAACGTGGCAACCTCAACCTTTGCCATCAATATTTACTTTGCTGCATTTTGGAATCTTTTACAGTTCTTACTCACTGCCATCCCCATTCAATATCCAGATTCTTATAAGCCGTACGCTGGCATGCAAAGTGACGGGTTGAGAATTCTGAATCTCCTCCGCAAAATACGTTCATCTTAGTCACGTTTACGTCACGTCAATAGATAAAATTTATATCAACTCCCAATTTTGATCATGTCATGATGAGGGAAATGTCTTTAGGAAGAAGGAAAAGCGTAGATGTCATCGTTACAAACACACCCCAATTTTACAAATTTTAAAGTTTTTGCAGGCTGTGATGAAAGTGAGATCAATCATTTTTTAGATGCTTGCCAGATTCATCAGTTAAAAGCTGAGGAGCCTTTGTTTACACAAGGGGATGAAGCCAATTCGCTTTACTTACTCGCAACTGGCATCGCCACCGTTTCCCATCAAAATTTGGAATCTGGCAAACATATCGTTATCGACAAGCATCAAGCTGGTGCAATTTTGGGAGAAATGGCACTGATTACCAACTCAAAAAGAACCGCATCAGTTCATATTAGTGAAGATGCCGTTCTGTATGAGCTTACAAAAGATACTTTCTTAAACTATGAAAGCCAACACCCTTGCATCTTCCAAAATGTGACCAATCTTTTTGAAAAGCGGCTTCAAAGAGAGCAAATTGCCAGCACGCTACATGTTTTGTTCCCCAATATGGACGACGAGTTGGTTCATGATTTACAAGAACGGCTTATTTGGAAGCAGCTTAAAGGAGGAGACGTTTTATTTGAGCAGGATGATGAGGGTTCGTCGGTTTATTTTGTGATCAACGGCCGTTTACAAGTTGCTCTTAATCGCCAAGACAACACCCAACAGCAGCTTTCTGAAATTCAGCACGGCGATATGATCGGTGAATTTACACTCTTCATCGAAGGGACACGGTCAGCAACCGTATCAGCCATTCGAGATTCACTACTCGTCGAGCTCACAAAAGACCATTTTGAAAGTATCAGCCAAGCTCATCCTACCGTATTGAGTGAGATGACCAAGTTGACGATTAAACGCGTTCAGTCTACAAATAAAGTGCTGGAGAACAAAAGCGAAGACCCACAAAAAAACATCGTTCTCGTTCCGCTCCATGAGTCATTAGATGTTCACTCGATTACGTCATTGTTGACTGATGCGC